>CALHCC010000144.1 GCA_937930675.1 uncultured Flavobacteriaceae bacterium | reverse complement strand
TTATAATGAGTGAGGTTTATTTTGTAACGGGTATTTCAACAGATGTTGGAAAAACAATTGTGTCATCAGTTTTAGTAGAAGCTTTAAAAGCAGATTATTGGAAACCTGTACAAGCTGGAGATTTAGATTTTTCGGATACAGATAAAGTAAAATCTTTAGTAACTAATAATATTTCTGTATTTCATCCAAACACATATGCGTTAAATACACCAATGAGTCCGCATGCGTCGGCAGAAATAGATAATATTGAAATAGATCTTAATAAATTTCAGTTACCTAAAACTAAAAATAAATTAGTAATAGAAGGAGCAGGAGGTTTGCTGGTGCCGTTAAATGATAAAAGTACCATTTTAGATATCATTCCTAAAAAATCAAAAGTAGTATTAGTTGTAAAACACTATTTAGGAAGTATCAATCATACCCTAATGTCTATTCAAATTTTAAGACAAAATAATTTAGAACCCCTAATAATTTATAATGGAAATATTCATACATCTTCAGAAGAAATTATCGAGAAAATGACGTCTGTTAAAGTATTAGGAAGAGTTGATTTTACGGAGTCTTTATCTAAAGAATTTGTTTTTTCGCAATCTAAATGTTTATTGTTTTAGATTTGCTTAAAATAAAACGCTAAATTTTGTTAAAAACATAATTAAATAAGGTTTTTGTCTAAAGGGATACTTGTGTTTTTTTTTAACATTTGTTAATGTTGTTTTCGATGTAAAACTCTAATTTTGAATCTGTAATAGTATTAGATATTATTAGGACATATATTTTATTGTTTTTTGAATGAATTTAATTTATTCATAGCTTTCCCCACCTTATTCATAGCTACAACCCCACACAATGTAATAGATAAAAGATGTTTATTTAAATATTCTTTTGTTTAAGTATGTTTTTTTAATTCTGATATTAAAAAAAATATAAAATGCATAAAGTCGCTTTAAAAATGATGATGAAAAGTAAAATTACTTACTTGTTTTACTATTTATTTTTAATCTCATCTGTGGTTTATTCTCAAGATACTGATAACGATGGGTTGTCAGATGTCGCAGAAGGTAGAATCTGTCCTGCAGGATCAATTAATGTGGGTGCTAGTGCACCGACAGGAAATCAGAATACTACTGGTCAAATTGATAACATTTATACTTTTGATAGTGAAAATATAGATGTAGATGTTGTTATATCTGGTGGAAATCTATCTCAATTACAGGTTGAAGGTACAACAGCTTTAAGACTTCAAGGACAAAATATAGACGGAGGAGCTAGTCCTGAAGAATTTATTGATTTTGATTTTGATTTTGATGGAAATAATATTGATGGTTTACAGTTTACTTTTTCAGGAATAGATGAAGGAGATAGGGTAAGTATCGCGGCAGAGAGTTCTTTAGGAGTTCCCGCTCAAGTTAACTTTGGAGCCTTACAAAGTCCAACTCCATTACAAGGTACTTATAGTGTTCAATCGGCTGCTGCCGGTGGTGCACTATTTTTAATTGAAAATAACAATGCTGCTGTTAGGACAATGAATGCTTTAGGAGGAAGTAATAATATTACGGGTTCTGCAGCTACAATTACTTCTTACACAACAGGAAATGGGAATGCAAATTTAAATGCTTCTTTAGTAACAATTACAGGACCAATAGAAAACTTTAAAATAAGAATTAGAAAAGCTAGGCGAGATGGAAATGTACCTAATACAGGAAATGTAACTTTTTTGTTCTCAGAAGTTGAATATTGTAGTTTTGATGATCTTAATAATGATGGGATTCCGGATTATTTAGATCCTTGTTTTCCTAATAACACGGCTGCACCTTCTGTAATATCACCTGTCAATCTTTTGGTAGGAGATACTGCAACACCGTTAACAGCAACGGGAGAATCAGGAGCAACTTTTTTATGGTATACTTCTCTTACAGGAGGTGTAGGTAGTGTTACAGCACCTACGCCAGATACTTCTGCTTCAGGTACAACAAGTTATTTTGTAAGTCAAACAGTTAATAGTTGTGAGAGTTCAAGAGCAGAAATTCAAGTAATAGTAAATGATCCTCCAACAACAACTAATGTTACTAATGCTAATATTTTTCAAAATGCTGGAGCAACGACGCTTTCAAATCCAATAGGAGCAGATAGTGATGGGACAGTAGTAAGTTACGAAATTAGTAGTATTCCTCCAATAAGTGAGGGGATATTACAGTATACAGATGATGTAACGGGAAATGTAATAACAGTTATAGGAACAGAAATTTTAAGTGTTACAGAAGCAAATAGTTTAACTTTTAATCCTAATCCAAATTTTGATGGAGATGTTACTTTTGGAGTAGCATCAATAGATAATCAAGGAGCTCAAGATCCGACTCCAGCTATTTTTACAATTCCAGTAAGGGTACCACCAACATTATCTGATGTCGTAGAAGACACCCCAGAGAACACTTCAATTACAGAAACACCTGTATTGAATGGAACTCCAGTCGGAGCTGTTACGTATACGATTAGTGGCGGCCCAAGTTGCAACTATACTCCTGTACAAAATTTACACATTTAAAAGGCGCTAAAGGGCTTACAACGTTATCAATATTATGTAGTTGATCTGAAGGTTTCACACATGCAAGTAAGTCCACATGATGCAACTGCAT
>CALHCC010000143.1 GCA_937930675.1 uncultured Flavobacteriaceae bacterium | reverse complement strand
TAATAATTTTTTAGATTCTATTTATGTAAATGGAGAGATGTTTGAAAAGTTTATAAGAGACACAAATGATAATTTAATTTTTAGTTTAGAATATGGAGGTGAATCTTTTGAGTATCTTGAGTTCGATAGTCAAAAGAAATTAGATCCATTTGGTGCTGCTACTGAGTTTAGTATTGATAATTTTGATAATTTAGGATTAAGATTAACGAAGAATAATCCTTTAAAATCAATAAGAATAGATAGAGAAACAAAGCAACGTTTTGATGAAGAAGCACACACTGTTTATTTAAAATATGATGATGAAGGATATGTTGTTAAACAATCTGAGGTGGATTCAAAACGTTTTTTTGAGTATACGTATATTGATAAATAATGTCTCTTATAATTAGTTTTAACTCTCTACAATTTGTTGAGAGCTTTTTTTGTGCAAATTTTACAGATGTTACAAAGTTGAGTTGTTTAAACAAATAAACGACTTAACAAAAAACAGATGTATAATTAAATACGAAGTTTTTAATTGTATATCTGTTTTTTGTTTTTGCTTGTGAACAATAGTTTATTTTTGAATAATTATAAATCATTGTACTTAAAAAATGAAAAATATACTCGTTGTTCTTTTGTTAATCACAGGCCTTGTGTTTTCTCAAGAAAAAAAAGTAAATCTATCCAGTCCTTACCATACTATTTTTACACATCTTCATTTTTTACAGCCAGATAGTTATGATGCGGATAAAGCTTCGAAAGTGATTTACGGAAAAGATGGAGAGGAAGCAAAAACAATAGCCATTAAAATAAAACAAGTTTTAGATGGTAAAGGTTTGCGTGTGGCTGTGCAAAACTTACCTAAAAATCCCAATTATAAAGATACCATTTCTAGTTACGAAGCTAAAAATAGCTATGTTTTATTTCCAAATCAATTCCCAGAAATTTCTTTAGAGAAAATACAAAACAAGTGGTATTATAGCCAAGAAACTACTCAAGAAATCAATCAATTATATAGACAAGTTTTTCCTGTAGGTACAGAATTTATTAAAAGTATCGTGCCAAGTGTAGGGCATAAAAAAATAGGGGCTATAGAATTGTGGCAATGTTTGGGGGTTTTAATTTTTATAGGTTTAGGAGCGTTTTTGTTTTGGATGATTCATAAAATCATATTTTTTGTGCTTAAAAAAATAGAACATGTTTTTATAAAATTTACGCACGATTCTTTAACGCAAGTTTTGCTAAAAGTATCAAGACCCATTGCATTGTTAATTGTGTTTTGTTGGGTAGAGGTGTATGTTCCTATTTTACAATTTAACATTACCATTAATTCTTTTTTAATCAAAGGATTAGAAATTGCTCAGATTGTTCTGTGGATTTTTATTTTTTTAGAAGTAATTAGTGTTGTTACACAAGTGTATGTATCCTATACAGCTAAAACAGAAAGTAAGTTAGACGATCAATTAGCTCCTATACTTAGGCGATTGTTAAAAGTAATCGTGGTGCTGGTAGGGGTTTTAAAAATGCTAACCATTTTTGGGGTAAACACCACCACAGTAATAGCAGGAGCTTCTATAGGAGGTTTGGCAGTAGCGTTGGCTTCGCAAGACACGGTTAAAAACCTGATAGGTACGTTTATGATTTTCTTAGATAAGCCTTTCCAAATAGGAGATTGGATTGAAGGAGGTGGTGTCGTGGGTACGGTAGAAGAGGTTGGATTTAGGTCGACCAGAATTAGAGCCATTGATACTTCTATTTTTACCATTCCGAATAGTAAATTATCAGAAATAGTAATTAATAATAAAGGGTTAAGACAATACAGAAGGTATCAAACCAAATTAGGGATACGATACGATACTCCTCCAGAGTTGATAGAAGCTTTTGTGATGGGAGTTCGAAAAATTATAGAAATTCATCCAGAAACATTAACCAGATCTTACAATGTTGAATTTACAGGGTTTGGAGATTCAGCTTTAGAGATTTTGGTAAATACCTATTTTTTGTCTTTAGAATGGGGAGTAGAACAATCCTCTAAACACAGATTGCATATTGCTATTATAAAATTGGCAAAAGATTTAGGAGTAGATTTTGCGTTTCCATCTCAAACAGTAATGATAGAACAATTCCCTAAAAACGAAGGAATTGATATGGAATACAATACAGATGCACAAAAAATAGCCAAAGTGATGAATTCAATAGAAAACAATTTTTTAAAATAAACTATGCTTTTTTGTGATTTTGATAATAAATTATACTTATATTTGATTATATTAACAGTGAATAAGTTTTGTTTTGTTAAATTCATTGTTTCATAATTAATTGTATTAATTATATTCATGTTGATTATTTTCGCTGTTAAGCTGGTTACTTAACAGCGATTTTTTGTTTTATTTTGATAGAGGAATTTTAAAAGGATACTCGAAAAAAATGAATAAAAAATAAAATATGATTAACTAAATGATTACTTTTGCATTCTAAATATTAACGAAAGGGGCTAAGGCCGACGATTTAGAGTTAATAATTACGTATGGAAGCTTCAGTGAAAACAGAAATCACATATCAATTATCTCTTCACTTTTGATAAATTTTATCAGGTATGTCGTTTTTAATCATTAGTTGATGCTAATCATTAAGTCTTAGAAAGCAATTTATTGCCATCCTTTAAATTTCATTAATATTTTTTAACCGAATTTAAGCTTTGTATTAAAGTCTTAAAAATTAAATAGACTCTTAAAATGATGGAGAGTGTTTGTAATTTAGAATCGTTGGAAACAAGTATTAAAAATATGATAGAAAAGGCAGAAGACTATCTTGTGTCGGAGAATTTAAACATAGAATTGGTGTACGATGCACCGATAGCTTTGTTGCAAACCATTTCTGATAGGTCTAAAGCATTACCGTCTTTGTATTTTACAAGTGTAGAAATGTTGCAGCAACGTTTGCAAAACGGATGTTATTTGTTAAAAAAGGATGACGAAGTAGTGGGGCATATTTTTGCCCATAAGCACATGATTAACGAACACGCTATTTACGAACGTGCTTCTTTATGGGTAAAGAAAGAATATAGAACCTACAATTTAGGTCTCTTGTTAATGAAACGATTAACAGATTTGTATAAAAATAATTTTGTGATTTCTATTGCTAGCGAACCTATTGTGCATAACAACAATGAGTTGTTGGGAATGAAATTTATTACCTTGTCTAAAATGTCAAATGTTTTAGTAACAACACTTGAAAAAATAGGAAAATTAAGGGATGAGTTAAAATACAAATATTATGTAAATCCTTGTTTAGAATTAGAAATAGGAGAATTGCAATAAAACAATTAGGTATTAAAATTTAAGTGTATTTTTAAGATACCATAACCATAGTGAATTAAGAATAAAATGGATAAAGTAGTATTAGCATATAGTGGAGGTTTAGATACATCTTACTGTGTAAAGTATTTAATTAACGAATTAAAGTTAGAGGTACATTCTGTATTGGTAAACACAGGTGGATTTACTAAAGAAGAATTAAAAGTTGTAGAGCAAAAAGCTTATGAAATGGGCGTTACGTCTCATGCTAATAAAGACATTATAGAGCAGTACTACGACAAGGCAATTAAATATATGGTGTATGGAAATGTGTTAAAAAATAACACCTATCCTTTATCGGTGTCTGCAGAACGTGTTTTTCAATCTATAGAAGTAGTAAAATATGCAAAATCTGTAGGAGCAAAATACATTGCACATGGTTCTACAGGTGCAGGAAATGATCAGGTTCGTTTTGATATGATTTTCCAGACCATTGCACCAGAGATAGAAATTATTACGCCTATTCGTGATTTAAAATTGGCTCGTCAAGAAGAGATTGAATATTTAAAAAAGCACGGTGTAGATATGAACTGGGAAAAATCTAAATACTCTATCAATAAAGGTATTTGGGGAACTTCTGTGGGTGGTGTAGAGACTTTAAAATCTCAAAAAGCGTTGCCTAGTGAGGCATATCCAAGTCAATTACAACGTAATGATGAAGAAGAGGTTACCTTAACTTTTGAAAAAGGACAGTTAGTGGCTTTTAATGGAGTGAAAGATACTCCTGTAAATAACATTTTAAAGTTAGAAGCCGTTGCTACGCAATTTGCTATTGGTAGAGATATACATGTAGGAGACACCATTGTTGGAATTAAAGGACGTGTTGGTTTTGAGGCTGCAGCCGCAACAGTGATTATCAAAGCACATCACTTGTTAGAAAAACATACACTATCTAAAGCACAACAAATTCACAAAGAAGGATTGGCAAGTACTTACGGAACATTTTTTCACGACGGTCAGTATTTAGAACCTTTAATGAGAAACATAGAAAAATTCTTAGAAGATTCTCAAAAAACAGTTTCGGGAGATGTATATGTAACTTTAAGACCGTATCATTTTGTGGTAACAGGAATCAATTCTGAGTACGATTTAATGGCTTCAGGTTTTGCAGATTATGGAGAAGAAAACAATGCATGGTCTTCTCAAGATGCAAAAGGATTTATAAAAATATATGGAATGCAAAACAAAATATTTTACCACGTAAATAAAGAGTTGTTAGATGCGTAAAGGTTTCAAAAGTTGAAAGTTTATAAAGTTTAAAAGAAATCAGTATTTAAACATGTAACCTTCAACCTTAAAACTTTAAAAACTAAAATAAAAATGATTAAAGCAGGAATAGTAGGAGGAGCAGGATATACGGCAGGAGAATTAATTCGATTGATTGTAAATCATCCAGAATTAAACTTAGATTTTGTGTACAGTACCTCTAATGCAGGAAATAAATTGTACAAAGTACATGCAGATTTGTTAGGTGATACCGAACAGAGTTTTACAGACACTATCAACCCAGAAGTAGACGTGTTATTTTTGTGTTTAGGACATGGAAACTCAACGGCTTTTTTACAAAATCATACGTTTTCTAAAGCAACTAAAATTATTGATTTAAGTAATGATTTTAGATTAAATGCAAATGCAAATTTTGAAGGAAAAGATTTTGTATATGGATTACCAGAAGTAAGTAGAGAAGAAATTAAAAAAGCAAATTACATTGCAAACCCTGGTTGTTTTGCTACGTGTATTCAGTTTGCGTTGTTGCCTTTAGCTGCAGTTAAAAAATTACAGAATACCATACATATTAATGCAACAACAGGAGCAACAGGAGCAGGAGTGTCTCCAAGTGCTACCTCTCATTTTCCTTGGCGTGATAATAATTTTTCTGTTTACAAACCTTTTACGCATCAGCATTTAGGAGAGATAGGAGAAACGTTAGAAGCTTTACAAGGAGTTAAAGCTGGAGAGTTGTTCTTTATTCCTAACAGAGGAAACTTTAGTAGAGGTATTTTTGCTTCTGTTTATACAGAGTTTGAGGGTACTTTAGAAGAAGCAAAAAAGATTTTTACAGACTATTATGCAGAGGCACCTTTTGTACACATTACAGACGCACCTGTAAATATGAAACAAATTGTGAATACCAATAAATGTGCGATTTCTTTGATTAAACACGGAAATCAAATATTGATTTATTCTGCTATTGATAATTTATTAAAAGGAGCTTCAGGGCAAGCAATTCAAAATATGAATTTAATGTTTGGTTTTGAAGAAACTTTAGGATTGAATTTAAAAGGATCAGGGTTTTAATTAGTACAAAGTAAATAGTACAAAGTATAAAGAAATACGCTGTACTCATTACTAAGTACTTAATACTAATAAGTATGAAATTATTTGACGTATACCCATTATACAACGTAACTCCGGTAAAAGCAGAGGGAGCTTATGTTTGGGACGATAAAGGAGATAAGTATTTAGATTTATACGGAGGTCATGGAGTGATTTCTATAGGTCATACACATCCAAAATATAAAAGTGCATTAGAAAACCAGTTGAGCAATATTGGTTTTTATTCTAATGCCATCCAAAACCCTTTGCAAAAAGAGTTGGCAGATAAATTAGGAGCATTGTCTGGTTGTGGAGAAGATTATGAATTGTTCTTTTGTTCTACAGGAGCAGAGGCTAATGAGAATGCTATTAAAGTTGCTTCTTTTCATAATCAAAAATCAAGAGTAATTGCGTTTAAAAATGGTTTCCATGGTCGTACCTCTGGAGCTGTTTCTATTACCGATAACCAAAAGATTATTGCACCTATTAATTCACATAATCCAGTAACTATTTTGCCTTTAAACCAAATAGAATTGGTGAAAGCAGAAATAGAAAAAGGTGATGTTTCTTCTGTAATTGTAGAACCCATTCAAGGTGTAGGAGG
>CALHCC010000142.1 GCA_937930675.1 uncultured Flavobacteriaceae bacterium | reverse complement strand
ATAGCCTAAGAATTTTTAGTTAAAAAATTCTCTAAACCCTCTATAAAATCTTGACTAGAAGCTACTTTCCCTGCTAAAATCCAAGTATCTAAATCTTGCTTTTGAAAATAGATTTTTTTCCCCCCAGGAGTATAATAGGTTATCTCTTTTTTACTAGTAAGTTTATACATACTAGGCTTTGAGATTTTTAAATAACTACATGCTTCTTCTAAGCTGTAAAATTCATTTTGTTGATTTTCAATTCTCAGTAAAATTTCTTTTAACTCTACTATTTGTTTTTGGATATTGTCCATAATTTTTAAGATTATGGATGAGGCCTCATCCTGTTTATAAGGACAAAGAAAGTCCTAATACAAACCTCATTTTTTTAACTGTAAGAATGGAGTAAGGAAAAGTGTAAGAAAAAAAGTAAGATTTAACTCTTATTGTAAATATGGTTTTAACAAGCCTAGTAATTTTTTAGTATAATCTTCTTTTTCTTTAGTCTTATCAAAGTTTACTATGGTTACAGGAGTACCTTGCTTAGTCATAAAAACACCTGACTCCTCTATACTTCTTGCTTTAAGGTTATGAAAAAAATCACTGATAGAAATTATAAATGACTTCATTTTACTATTAAAACATCTAAACTTGATAAAATCATTTTCAGAAGTTTCTTTTTGAGTCAAAGAATTAAAAAACATGTCAAAAGTAACCTCTACATCATCTATCAAATCTTCATCTACAGCAATATCATAGATTTTTTCTACTATGGTATTATTGACAAAAGCTTTAGGTTCAAATTTTGAATTATAACTCTCAGGTTGAATAATAACTTTAGGTTGTTTTTGCTTAATTTCAAATCTCTCAATAACAAAAACCATCAAATCTTGAATTACTTCTTTAAACTTAATAGATTTTGAATATCTACTTTCTACCACATCAACAAGCTGCTCTAGCTCCTTTAATAAAAGGTTTCCAATAACTCTTTGGTTGCTACCATTAACTAAAACTTGCACCTGCATAGACTCAATTAGCTCTGTTACTTTTAAAGATTCTTTAGTTAACTCATTTTCAAAATCTTTTTCAAAAGAACTTATGTAATTTAAGTCTACAGTATTTGTTATTTCATCATATTGAGAAAATGAAAATTTATACAATCCTTTTTCTAGATCTATTATTTCTGTTTCATTAGGATACTTTTCCTTTAATTTTAAAAGTCTTGATTCAACTAAATCTTTGTAATTTTTATATTGTGAAACAATATTTTTGAAGTAGTATAATGGATTATTGTTTATTGCCATTTTGAAGAAGTTAAAATGTTGACCCTATGTTTACCCCAAAGAAACAAAAAAGCCTCTACATTTCTGTAAAGGCTTGACTTTAAATGTGGTCCCACATGGGCTCGAACCATGGACCCCCTGATTATGAGTCAGGTGCTCTAACCAGCTGAGCTATGAGACCTAAAGCGGTGGCAAATTTAAACTATTTTTAAGTTCTCGCAAACTTTTTATTTAAAATAATTACACACTTCTCGCCATTAAATAATTCCCAAATTCAACTAATTGATTTTTAGATTTTTCACTAATATTAAGTATTTCTAATTTTCTAAAAGCCTTTTGTGTATAAGCTTCTATTTCTTTCTTAACAGCCTCAACCACTCCACTTTTAACAAACATTTTTTTCACCTCTTTTACTTTTTCAGAAGAATCTTTAGGAGTTTCATTGTAATACTTATTAAACAACATCAAGTCATCCCCTTTTAAAGCTTGTTTTGCTTTTAACACTAAAAACGTTTTTTTATTCTCTATAATATCTCCCCCTATTTGTTTTCCAAACGTTTTAGGATCTCCAAAAGCATCTAGATAATCATCTTGTAACTGAAAAGCCAATCCTAAATTCAATCCATAATCATACAATGCCTCGGATTCTTCATCAGATGCATCAGCTATAATCGCTCCCATTTTCAAAGCTGCTGCTACCAATACAGAAGTCTTTAATTTTATCATTTCTATATATTCTGGAATCGTAACATCGTTTCTTGTTTCAAAATCCATATCATATTGCTGCCCCTCGCACACCTCCAATGCTGTTTTTTGAAACAGTACCATTAGTTTTTTATAAGTTGCTCCCGAATAATGTTCCAGATATTGATTTGCCAAAATCATCATAGCATCTCCAGATAAAATAGCCGTATTTACATCCCATTTTTCATGCACGGTCTGTTGTCCTCTTCGTAAAGGAGCCGCATCCATAATATCATCATGTAACAAGGTAAAATTATGAAACACTTCAATAGCTAACGAAGCTTGCAACCCTTTATGATAATCCTTATCAAATGCATTTACACTCATCAAAACCAAAAGCGGTCGAATTCTTTTCCCGCCTAATTGCAAAATATAATCTACAGGCTCGTATAATTTTTTAGGCTCTTTAATACGTACTTCTTCCTTTAAAAAGGATAAAAATGTTTGGGTATAAATTGATAAATCCAAAAGTGTTGTTTTTTAAGTAAAAGTAAAACAATACAAGTGTTTACAAAAACCTAACGCAAATTTTATACTAAACCAAGGAAACTTTTTTTGTTTTTAAAGTTTCCATTACTATATTTGTACCATATTTAGAGGACTAAAACTATGAAAGAGAAGATTATTGAAGTAGCTAAAGAATTGTTTTTAAAAATAGGATTCAAAAGCATTACCATGGATGACATTGCTAAAGAACTAAGTATTTCTAAAAAAACATTGTACACCCATTTTAAAAATAAAACCGAATTAGTAAAAGAAAGTACCGACTATATGTTTGGTCAGATATGTGATGGGGTAGATGCTATTGTTGAAAAAAACCACAATGCTATTGAAGAACTTTTAGAAATAGAACGTTTTGTTTTAAAATATTTAAATGATGAAAAAAACTCGCCTAGTTATCAATTAGAAAAACACTTCTCAGACATCTATCATCAATTAAAAATAAAAAAATTTGACATTGTAAATCAATGCATCCATAAAAACATCAATAAAGGAATAGAAGAAGGCATTTATAGAGCTGAAATTCATCAAGATTTTATGGCTCGTATGTATTTTGCAGGGATTACAAGTGTAAAAAACAATGATATTTTTCCGATATCCGAATTCAAACAAACTTTAGTAATGAGCCAATTTTTAGACTATCATATTAGAGCTATTGCCACTCCAAAAGGCATTAAAACACTAGAACAAACCTTAAAAAACAACAACTAATCATCAATATAATGAAACAAAATCCATTTAATTATTACTTGTACTTTTTGGTATACCTAATAATTCCGCTCAACCTATTGGCTCAAAAAGAACAAGTCTCAAAAAACAAAACTGATTTTTCTCTTGAACAAGCCATTGAACACGCGTTGCTACACAACCGAAAAATACAAAACGCCAATTTAAATATACAAGTAGCAGAACAACAAAAATGGGAAACCACTACCATTGGTTTACCTCAAGTAGGTGGAAAAATAGAATACATTAACAACATTACAAGACAATTTGGTGCTGTTGATTTTGATCAAGATGGAGAGTTTGATTTTTCATTAAAACAATCTGTAACTCCTAGCGTTACACTCCAACAATTAATTTTTGACGGAGCTTATTTGGTAAGCCTTCAATCTTCTAAAGTATTTTTACAAATTTCTAAAAATGCAAAACTAAAAACAACTAAAGAAATTGAAAAGGCAGTGGTTAGTGCTTATAATAATGTATTACTTACTCAAGAAAGCAATCTAATTTTAGCCAAAAATATCAAAAACTTACATCAAAGTATCAAAGAAACCCAAGCTCTATTAAAAGCTGGTTTTATTGAAGAAGAAGCTCTTGAGCAACTACAACTTACATTAAATAGTTTAGAAAGCAACGCTCAGAATTTAACTAAATTAGAGAGCATTTCTAAAAACTTATTAAAATTGTTATTGGGTTACAATACAGAACACAACATTACTTTAACAGATAACTTAAACACCTTATCTGATGAAATTACATTGGTAGGAACTGAAAAAGAAAATTTATCTGTTTTCAACACCATTGATTATAAAATTGCCGAGAATAACACCAAGGCTAAAAAATTATTATTAAAATTAGAGAAATATAAAAAACTACCTAGTATTAATGCTTTTGCCACAGGTAATTACATTGGACTAAGTGAAGATTTTAATTTTTTTAACAGGAGTCAAAGATGGATACATACCTCATTGGTAGGAGTAAACATCAACATTCCTATTTTTTCTTCTTTTAGAAGTAATGCCAAAATTAAAAGAGCTAAATACAATTGGCAAATCGCCAAAAATGAGTTAGCAGACACACAAGAAGAATTAGCCATTAAAATTCAGAACACCAAAACAGAATTAGAATTGACGATTAAAACCTTAGATAATAAAAAGAAAAACTTAACACTTGCAGAAAAAATAGAACGTAAAAACAGCATTAAATACGCAGAGGGAATTGCGAGTAGTTTTGATTTAAGACAAGCTCAAATTCAACTCTATCAAATTCAACAAGAGTATTTACAAGCCATGGTAAATGTCATCAATAAAAAAGCAGAACTAAACGCACTAAAAAACTAATTCGCTACAACACATCATATTATGAAAAAAATATTCACCCTAACAGCAGCCATCACAAGTCTACTTTTAGCATCTTGTGGATCTAAAGCAACATCTACTGCAGATATTATTGCCTCTAACGATTTAAAACAAATCAAATCACAAAGAATCTCTTTATTATCAGAAATTAAAGAATTAGAAACGGCCATTACCAAACTAGATACGATTAAAAAATTGGTATTGGTATCTACCCAAAAAATAAACGCTACCGATTTTTACCACACCTTTGAGGTACAAGGAAATGTAGAAACCAAACAAAATATATTGATACAACCTGAGTATAGCGGAAATTTAAAACGTGTACTAGTACAAGAAGGACAAACCGTAAAAAAAGGACAAATTATTGCTGTGATAGACGATGCAGGTTTAAAAAGTCAATTAGCACAAGCACAAGCATCCGCAGAGTTGGCTGAAATTACTTTTGAAAGACAAGAGCGTTTATGGAACCAAAAAATAGGATCCGAAATTCAATTCTTACAAGCAAAAGCAACCTATTTAGCTAGCAAAAATCAAGTAGCACAAATTACCACACAATTAGACAAGGTAAATGTAAGAGCTCCATTTACAGGAGTGATAGATGATATTATTACAGAAGAAGGTTCTTTGGTAAGTCCAGGGCAAACGCCTATTGCTAGGATTGTAAATTTAAATAGCATGACCATTTCTGCCTACATTCCAGAATCTTACATTACCAGTGTAACAAAAGGAAAAACCGTAAAAGCATTTTTTCCTATTCTAAATACTTCTGCAGAAACCGAGGTAACACAAGCAAGTAATTTCATCAACCCAACAAGCAGAAATTTTAAAGTAGAAATGGCCGTACCCAATACCATTAATGCCAAACCTAACATGACCGTTAAGTTGGATATTAACGATTACCATAACGAACAAGCTTTTTTAATACCACAAAGCATTATTTCTGAAAACGAACACAACCAACAATACATTTATACCATCCAAAAAAATGGAGCGATTACCACGGCACAAAAAACATTTATTAACGTTGGTAAAACTCAAGGAGATGCTATAGAAGTACTTTCTGGATTATCCGATGGTGCAGAAGTAATTATCGAAGGAGCAAGATCTGTAAGAGACAATCAAGAAGTTTCAATTATAAAGTAACAACATCATGAGTACTAAAAAAACCATTAAAGAATTTTTGCTTTCATCATGGGCTATAGAAAACAAATATACCATGTATGTTGTGATTGCATTGATCTTTATTTTAGGATTGTCTGCGTACAACGGTTTACCCCGTGAAGACTTTCCGGAAATTAAAGAAACCAAAATATATGTAAATGCCATTTATCCAGGAAATACTGCCGAAGATATAGAGCGTTTAATTGTAGATCCTTTAGAAGAAGAATTAAAAGGAATTAGCAATGTTACTAAAATCACCTCTACCTCTCAAGAAGATGTAGGTGTTATTATTGTAGAGTTTGACGAATCTTTAACCGTAGAACAAGCAAAAGTAAAGGTAAAAGACGAGGTAGATGCCGTAAAAGCTACCGAAGACTGGCCTACCTTTAACGGAGCCAAAGTAGACCCTGCTATTTTTGATTTAAACATTGCAGAAGAAACTCCTATTATGAATGTAAACATTGCAGGAGATTATCCTGTAGAAAAACTAAAGGAGTATGCCGAAATTCTTCAGGATAAAATTGAAGAAATTCAAGAAATTAAAGCCGCAGACATTCGAGGGGCTCAAGACAAAGAAGTAGAAATTGCCGTAGACATTTATAAAATGATGGCTGCAAACGTAAGCTTTGATGATATTTTAAATGCCATCCGTCAAGAAAACATTACCACCTCTGCCGGAAACTTAATTGCCAGCGGACAGCGTAGAACTATTCGTGTGTTAGGAGAAGTTACCGCTCCAAAACAATTAAACAACTTAGTAGTTAAAACACAAGGAGGAACAGTATACTTAAAAGACGTTGCACAAATAAAGTTTCAAGAAAAAGAAAAAACAACCTTTGCACGTGAATGGGGACATAACGTAGTAATGTTAGACGTTAAAAAGCGTAGTGGTACCAACATGGTCGCAGCAACAGATCAGGTAAAAGAAAAATTAGCCTTTGCCAAAGAAAAACTATTGCCTAGCGATTTAAAAGTAACCACTACCAACGATAAATCTTCCAAAACCTTAAACCAAGTAGACGAGTTGGTGAACAATATTATCTTCGGTATCATTCTAGTAGTAGCCGTTTTAATGTTCTTCTTAGGATTCCGTAATGCCTTATTTGTAGGTTTTGCCATTCCTATGTCTATGTTTATGTCTTTTATGTTAATAGAAGCCTTAGGCTATACCATGAATACCATGATTCTTTTTGGAATGATTATGGGATTAGGAATGTTAGTAGACAACGGAATTGTAGTAGTAGAAAACGTATACCGTTTAATGGACGAAGAAGGAATGACACGTTTAGAAGCGGCAAAAAAAGGAATTGGAGAAATTGCCTACCCTATCATTATTTCTACCCTAACCACCGTTGCAGCCTTTGTACCTTTAGGACTTTGGCCAGGAGTTATGGGGCAGTTTATGATTTATTTCCCCATTACCCTATCCATTGTATTAGGTTCTTCCCTATTTGTAGCCTTATTCTTTAACTCTGTATTGGTGTCTCAGTTAATGAACATCGATGAGAAAAAACTCACCGTAAAACAACTCATCCGTTTAACCCTTATTTTAGGAGGGTTTGGAATTGTTATTCTATTATTTGGTGGAGCGGTTAGAGGTTTAGGAAGTGTTATGTTAGTAACCGTGGTACTCTTTTGGGCATACCGATTCTTTATTAAAAATGCAGCCAATTGGTTTCAAGATGTAGCTCTAAAAGCTTTTGAAAACGCGTACGAAAAATTCTTACGTTTTGCACTAAGCGGATGGAAACCCGTTATTTTCTTTATCAGCACCTTTGTTTTATTAATTGCATCTTTTGCCTTTTTTGGAGCCTCTGTAGGTTCTGGAAGAACCAAAGTAGAGTTTTTCCCAGACAACACTCCTAATCAAATTATTGTGTACTTGGAGTACCCACAAGGAACAGACATTGCTAAAACCAATGCCATTACCAAAGAAGTAGAAAAAGAAATTTTTAAAGTCCTAAACAACCCTATCTACTTTAAAGACAACAGAAATTTCATGGTAGAATCTGCCGTTTCTCAAGTAGGTATTGGTGCAGGAAATCCACAAACAGATGCAGGAAATTCAGAAATGCCACACAGAGGAAAAATTACCGCCTCTATGCGAGAATTTAAATACAGAGAAGGCTTAGATTCAGAAGAATTACGCATTGCAGTTCAAAAAGCATTAAAAGGAAAGTACCCAGGACTTACCATTTCTGTAGAAAAAGAACCCGTAGGACCACCCGCAGGATACCCTATTAATATAGAAATTCAAGGAGAAGATTACCAGGAATTAATTACCGTTGCCAATAGAATGCAACAATTTATTGCACAAAAAAACGTACCTGGAATTGCCGAATTAAAAGTAGACGTTAATAAACAAAAACCAGCCTTAGAAGTACGCGTAGATCGTAAAAAGGCAGGAGCCTTACAAGTACCTGTAGGCAGAGTAGCCAACCAATTACGTAGATCTATTTTTGGAGAAAAAGCAAGTGTTTATAAAGAAAATGGAGAAGATTACGACATTTACGTTCGTTTTAAAGAAGAAGACAAAACCAACCTAAGTGCCATCTTCAATCAAAACATTACGTTTCGTAGTCAGTTAGACGGGCAAATAAAACAAGTTCCTATCTCTGCCGTCACTACCCGTAAAAATACCTCATCGTTTAGTGCTATTAAACACAAAAACACAAAAAGAACCGTTACTGTATATTCCGCATTAGCACCCGGATTTACAGATGCTGGAGCAGTTGTAAAACAAATTCAAGCAGAAATGGCAGGTTTTGATGCTCCAGAAACAGTAGAATTCGATTTTACAGGACAAATAGAAGAACAAAACAAACAAATGGCCTTTTTAATGGGAGCCTTGTTTACAGGACTAGGACTTATTGCCTTTATTTTGGTGTTCCAGTTCAACTCCGTTATCAAACCCTCTATCATTATGGTGGCTATTTTCTTAAGTTTTACAGGAGTATTTTTCGGAATTATCGGATCAGGAATGAGTTTTGTAATTATGATGACCATGATGGGAATTATCTCCCTCGCCGGAATTGTAGTAAACAACGGAGTGGTATTGTTAGATTATACACAACTGCTGTTCGATCGTAAAACAGAAGAACTCCACCTAACCAAAAATCAAATCCTTCCTAACCAACACGCCTTTGAGGCCATTGTAAAAGGAGGTAAAGCACGTTTAAGACCCGTAATTTTAACAGCCATTACCACCGTTATTGGTTTAATTCCTTTGGCACAAGGAATTAACATCGACTTTTTTGGACTGTTTAACGAAGGAGATGCACATATTTATGTAGGAGGAGACAACGTAATCTTTTGGGGACCTTTAGCCTGGACCGTTATTTTTGGGCTTACCTTCGCCACCTTTCTTACCCTAGTAATTGTACCCGTTATGTTTTATTTACAACATAAAATAAAAGTTTGGTTTCATCAACTTAAAAACAAATAACCCACCCTTATATTTTAAATAAAAACTGCTTAAAACACATGGTTATGCTACCTCATAATTTCAATTTGTTTTAGGCAGTTTTTTTTAGGGCAAAACCCACAAGGGGTCAGGCTTTCCTTACTCGCTTTTTATTTTGGCAACACCACACTACGCATCAGCCAAAACAAAAGAGCTCACACATGCCAGTCAATCCTTTTTGCAAAAGAAAACATACATTCCCCATCAAAACAATTTGTATTTTTAAGGCATGAATTACCAAAAGGCAACCAACAAAACCTATACCGTAACACAAGCCCAACATGCGTTAGAAAATTTTTGCGTGTATCAAGACCGCTGTCATAAAGAAGTAGAAGAAAAACTTGCAAAAATGGGCATGATACCAGATGCTCAAGAACATATTATACTTCATCTTATAGAACATAATTTTTTAAACGAAGAACGTTTTGCTAAGAGCTTTGCCAGAGGAAAATTCAGAATAAAAAAATACGGAAAAGTTAGAATTACACAAGAATTAAAATTCAGAAACATCTCCGCATACAACATCAAAATCGCTTTAAAAGAAATAGATACAGAAGCATACCATCAAACCCTAGAAGAACTAATTCAAAAAAAATGGAACGCCACAAAAGAAACAAACACATATAAAAAAAAGAAAAAAGTAGCCGATTTTGTCTTAAGAAAAGGCTACGAATCTCATTTAATTTACGAAAATCTAAATCAGTTTAACTAATATGTTTAAATCCGTTTATCATTATTGTTTACTAAAAAATATAAGCTAATTTCTTATCTATCCTTTTTAAATTTTACTGATAATCCGTTTGAAAAATAAATTGTCGCACTTTTTAATTCTCAACAAACAAATTTAACAGATAAACTTTAATTTATACGACAAAATAAATTCAAAACAATATAAAAACATAACAAACAAGATGTTAATTCTTTTTTATTTTGTCTCTTTTAGCATTCAACCCAAACCAATGAATTTTATTTTCTTGATGCTTAATTTCTTTTATTACCAAATCAGGCTTTGTTAATGCTTTATTTAAAACGGTAACCTCATCCCCTTTTTCTAATAAAATTTTATAAACACCATCTTCAAGCTCTACAATTTTACTAGATGTTTGTGGTATAAAATCCAATTTAATTGTACAGGGTGCTCCTGCTAAACTCTTAATTTTCACAAACTGTGTAATCCCTTTTTTACGTTTTGCACTCACCAAAAACGCTCCTTTAGTTCTTAGCTTATCAAAACAAATATCTGTCCAAGTTTTAGGTACTGCTGGGAACACTCGCAATTTATCTCCCCAACTCTGTATCAACATATCCAATACCGATTGTCCTGCCGACAACGGTGTTTCTAAGCAAGGCCCTGCTTCTCCATAAAGTCCATTGGTTTGCACAATTTTAGGATCAAAATCAATAAACGCATTTAACTGTTCTAAAGCATTATCACCGTCTTCTATGGTAGCGTAAAGTGAGGACAATCCTGTTCTAGAATACCCTGTAAGCACTCCCCAATTCCCACTCTTTAAATAAGCCTGATAATTAACTTTATAAAAATGATCGGCAGATTTTTTAATACGCTCCCTGGCTCCTTTTTGTTCAATATTAACTTGATAAAAAGGATAAATTTGAAGCAAATGAGAATAATGTCTGTGTCCTTTATTAAACGCTCTGTTTTTACCTATTCTATAACCTGTTTTCTCGTCATATGGAAAATCGACTAATTTTGACAAGGTATCTTTCCATTTTGGAATTAAAGGATCATTAATAGCCAATATTTTACAAATGTCTAATAATGTTTTACATCCCCATTTAAATATGGACAACTCATAATTCGCATTATCATCAGTTCCAAATTCTGGAGAAGCTGTTTTTACAAAACCATAAGAACCATCTTCCCATTGATGCATAATATGAAACTGATAGTTCACTGCTCTTTTTAACAAAGGGAATATTTTAGTACGCAACATTTCTTTGTCTTGCGTAGCCTCATACATCATATAACAATTATGCATTGCCCATGTTAAATTACCTCCTGTTTCTGCACTATAATCTCTACCATCTACAAAACGAGGCATGTACAAATCCATGGCTGTAGAAACGGGTGCAAAAGCAGCATCTTGTTGCCACGCTTTAGGTTCTACGTTTTTAATTAAATTTTCTTTCCATTTATCAAGGTGATTGACTAGGGAAACTCCAATATCATCTACATGATTAGAGGTCACTGGTAACCAGTAACATAATTGAACATTTAAATCCCAAGTAATATATGCCCAAGGGGAAGAAACCTGCCAAGGTCCAGCAGTATCCATCATAGGTCTGTTATAACGTGTGGCACAAGCTTGCTTATAATTTGTGTCCAGTACACGGTTTCTACCCTAGTATCGTTTAGAGAAACAAAACTTTTTTTGTAGTAACTATGCCACCATTCTTCATGCTCTGTTACCCATTTATTAAATTGCCTATTTTTTTTCTTATAAATTTTTAAAACATTATCAACGGCATCTTCTGCTGAATTACTATTAATGTCAGGATAATTTTTTGTGATGGAAACAAGTAGTGTTTTTTTGTTGCCCGACACTTTTTCAGACCAAGCTGTGGCATGTTCGCCACCATATTTTAAAGTCTGCCTACAATAATTTATATTCTTTTTTAATGAAATTTCTGGCTTTCCATGTGCATTGGGATCATATGACTCAGAGATCCATTGTGATTTATAACCTTTTCTCACCTTTGGAACTTCGTCTTGAGTTTTGGCATACCATTTACGTGTAGAGGTTGCTTTTGCTGGTTTCCATATCCATTCGCATTCACGCTCTCCTTCTGAAGTTTGAAGAGTTGTAGCTATTATTACATCATTGGTATGCGTAAAATGATCTATTTCTATTTCTCCTTTATCGGTACTAATTTTCCCTTTTAATTTGGCATTCCATGTGTCTAAAGTAAGATGACAGCCTGTAACTTTTCCTTTTGTTTTAAGGTAAAAACTCCCTATTTGAAATCTACCTCTAGAAACTCCTGCATTTCCTTGCGTAAAAGGACCATGATCATGAACATCGGTACGAAAAACTTGTAAGCGTAACATATTTTGCTTTTTTTCATACCACAACAAACTACCTATTAATCCATTTCCTGTCCAAGGGCCTTCACGAAATGTTGCGGGCAACCTTTCCCATACCATATAGTGACGGGTCATAAAATTAGGCCAATCTATATTGTGTTGAGCTTGTGATGTTACACTTAGTAAAAGCAACATCGTGAATAAATAAACTTTAGAGAAGTTTGATTTTTTATAAAATTCCATTCGATTAAATTAATCAATAATTCAATAAAAATAAGAGGTTAATGCCCTTTTAACTAAAGAACATCACAATATAAAATTTACTGAATAGAATCTATTTTAGAAAAAAAGAAGTCATCTGCTTTCATTTCCTTCTCAAAATCTACCTGATTGTAAATTGCATTTATTTTTTTGTTAATCATTCCAAACAATTTAAACAGACCTCTTGTTTCTTTGGTAACTTCTTTTACTGTAATCGCTGGAATGTTCGACATGTCTTGCAACCGTAAGGCTTGGTTGTACAAACCATTTATTCTTGCTCTCATACCTTGCGTTCTAAGTGATACAACTACCATAGAGTCTTTCATCGATTTTATATCTTTCACCAAATCATCAGCATTAGAAAGTACTTCATTGGGTGTGGTTGTTTTTAAGCTCTCTAAAACATCTTTTACTCTATAGTATCCTTTCCAATTGGTAATAGAATCTTTGTATTGAATCGTAATATCTTTTAAAGTATCAAAAACAATAATCTCATCCTTAGGGTTTTTATATTTTTCTGTTTCTTTTTTTATTTCTTGTTTTTCTTTAACTACTTCTTTGCAAGAAATTAACAACAAAAAAAACACTCCTAAAGCATATTTTATTTTTTTCATAAACACAAATATAAAAACAAGTTCTCAAAAAAAACATGTAAGTGCTTTAAAGTATTTCGTCTAAAATAAAAATACTATACTTTATGGCTACGTTAAATAAACTGCTTAAAAAAGCTATTGAAACTTCGTTTTCTTACGAAGACTATATGGATAAAATTCAAGTTTTAGCTGCTAATGGTAAAACTTCTGGAAACATACAATCCGAAGAATTGGCAAACTTCACCAAGTTAAACCATGCTCGAATGAAGCGTTTAACCAAAACTCAAAAAATTAACGAACCTATTGTGAACACCCTACTTTCTTTAGAAACAAAACTCACCTTTTTAGTGATTACAGAGAGTTGGTGTGGAGATGCTGCTCAAACCATTCCCGTAATTTATAAAACTGCAAAAGCAAGTACAGATATTGATTTAAAAATGGTGTACCGAGATGAACATGAAGAGTTAATGAATCATTTCTTAACCAACGGCAATCCTGCAATTCCTAAATTAATTATTTTAGATGCTAAAAGAAAAGTAATTGCTGACTGGGGACCTAGACCTTCTACTGCTACAAAAATGGTAAATGATTATAAAGAAAAACACGGAAGACTAACAGCCGAGTTTAAAGAAGATTTACAGATTTGGTATAATAAAAACAAGGGCTTAGATACTTTAAACGACTTAAATACTATTTTAGTAGGTATTAAAGAAACCGCTATTCTTTAAACAATTAGTAACTTATTTTAAAAAATAACTCGTTATTTAGTAGATAGCTAATATATTTGTGAAAAATATTTCATAATATGTTCGTAAACTTTGATGAACTAGATAACGATGCAAAAGTTTTTCTGTACCCTAGTAGTAAAAAGTTTTATCCAGAGCTTTTACATGAAATTACAGGGAAATTAAACACTTTTGTACAAGAATGGACGGCTAAAAACAATATTACGGCTGGTTTCACCATTAAATATCAACGTTTTGTTATTATTGCTGTTAACACCAACACTGCTATTACCACCCGTATTATTGATGAATTGGTAAGTTTTATTTTTACACTACAATTGGCACATGAAATTGAACTGTTAGACAAACTAAATGTTTGTTTTAAACAAGGGGAGTTTGTACAATACAAAGATGTTAAGGAATTTAAAAAATTAATTAAAAACAAAAGTGTAAACAAAAACACACTTGTTTTTGACAATTTAATTAACACCAAACAACAACTCACCACCGACTGGGAATTACCCGCAGAAGACACTTGGTATGCTAGAATGTTTTAATACCTGTTATTGTTATTCTGTAAACTTTTAAAAGGGTCTTCTTCTCTACTTTTTACTTTAAAAACCAACGGTAAAGCAAAAAGTAAATTTACTTGTTTTCCTCTTTGAGAAGCGGGGATTAATGTAGGTAGTTTTTTTAATGCTTTTTTAAATGCCTTAGATATTTCTGGATGTTTCGCTTTTGCTTTAATATCAGAAATTTCTCCGTACGTATTAATTTTAAAAATAGCTGCTATTCTACAAATACCATCTTTACTATCTACATATTTTGCTAAAGATTCATTATCAAAGTTTTTAGACAAATTTTGTTGAATTAATTCTTCAAATTTTAGCTTCGCTTTTTTGGTATTAAATTTATGACTAATACCATCTACCATTAATACAGGAGGGTTTTGAATGGCAGAAAAAGGCACATCTTCATACGTGTTTTCAAATACAACACGTTTGTTTTTAGCCTTTTTAACGTTGTACTTTTTATAATTTTTAGTTTTCATTTTCCTTGCATCTTCGTCCCACTCCTTCCAAAACCCAACTCGTTGGCCTTTCATCATTTTACCTTGTTGATATATCTCTCCATTTTCTTGATAAGCAATATAACTTCCATTAGGCAATCCATTTAAATAACTAATAGCACTTTTACCTACTAATTTTCCTTCTTGCAACTTATTAATATAATAAGTTAACAAAGTTCCTTTTCCGTCTTTAAAATTGGACTTTCTAAGAATGGTTCCATCTTTATCATAATAATCTGATGTGCTAATCATCTTATCATCTATCATTTTTTGCTCTTGAAAAACAACTCCATTAGGATGTACAATCTTAACTACAGATAAAGAATCAATACTCGATTCAATTTTCTTAAATCCATTGTTATAAATAATAATAGACTGTCTTTCTTTCTTCTCTGCATTGTACTTATATGTAGATAACAAAACATGATTTGAATTGTAAACAAAAGAACTATCTAACCTTCCGGTGTTGTTGTAATAAGCAATAGTCTCTTCTCCTTTAACCGTTTTTTTCTTCCAAACACCTACTTCTTTACCTTCTTTAAAAGTTCCTTTTTGAAAATATTCTCCGGTTAAACCTTTATACATCCATACTCCATCTTTTTGTCCTAATTTATAGTGTCCACTAACTACTAATTCCTTTTTACAGAATTCATTGTATGCTCCATGGCGTATTTCTTCATTGTCTTTTAAAACATGATATACTCTAGTTGTTTTAGATCTACTTACAAGCTTCTCTTTTACTTTTTTTGTCTTTAAATCTTGACCTAAAAGTACTGTAGTAATTAAGGAGAAAATGAGGAATGTATATTTCATAGTATTTTTTTGAATCTTAAATATAAAAAAAGGAAACGTAAAAATACGTTTCCTTGTTAAAATGCTTTTGTAAGTACTTTCTTAATCCACTTCTAAACCAAAATCTTCTAAAAATTGAGATACAGAGAGTGCATCGTTTACAGTAAACGCCCCAATTTTAGTTCTTCGTAAGGCAGACAAATGAGAGCCAGACTGTAAAGCCAATCCAAAATCGTACGCTAAAGATCGAATGTAAGTTCCTTTACTACAGGCTACTCTAAAATGTACATTTGGAAACTCAATCGCTGTAATTTCAAATTCAGAAATGGTTACTTTTCTAGATTTTATCTCCGTAGTTTTTCCTTCTCTTGCCAATTCATACAATCTTTTCCCTTCTTTTTTAATCGCTGAGAAGATAGGCGGTTTTTGGTCTATTTCTCCTACAAATTGTTGGGTGGTATGGTGTATTAATTCTTCAGTAATATGTTCTGTAGGATACGTTTTGTCTACTTCCGTTTCTAAATCATAACTAGGTGTCGTAGCTCCCAAAGTAATGGTTCCTGTATACTCTTTATGTTGTGCCTGATAGGTTTCTATTTTCTTTGTAAATTTTCCGGTACATAAAATCAATAAACCTGTAGCCAAAGGGTCTAACGTGCCTGCATGCCCTACTTTTATATTTTTAATACCGTAATGTTGCTTAATTACCCAACGCAACTTATTTACCACCTGAAAAGATGTCCAATGCAAAGGTTTATCTATTAATAGCACCTGTCCTTCTTTATACTCCTCTAATGTTTTCATGCTATTTTATAAATGTATAGGTAACGGCTACAAGTCCAACGACGGCACAGTATACTGAAAAATAAATCAACTTGCTTTTTTTAACCAGAGCAATCATCCATTGACAAGCCAACAAACCTGCTACAAAGGCAGCAATAAAACCTGCTCCCATAGGAACAATTTCATGAGCAACAAAATGAATATCTCCTCCTAAAATATCTTTGGCTATTTTTCCTAAAATTAAAGGTACCACCATTAAAAAAGAAAATTTTGCAGCCTTGCTTCTGTCTATTCCCAACAACACCGATGTAGAAATGGTTGCTCCGGATCTAGAAATACCAGGCAACATAGCTATTGCTTGCGAGATTCCAACAATTATGGCACCGGTAATAGATACATCTTTATCTGTCGTTTTAGCCTTATCTGCAAACAACAATAACAAAGCTGTAATAAGTAACATAGCTCCTACTAATAAAATTTGACCTCCAAAAAAAGACTCCAATTGTTCTTCAAACATTAACCCTATCACAACTGCAGGAATCATAGAGATTACAATTTTTAAACAAAACCAAAATTCCGAGTTTATTTTAAACTGGAACAATCCTTTTAAAAGTTGTCCAACTTCTTTTCTAAAAATTACCAAAGTACTTAAGGCGGTTGCAAAGTGTAAAACAACGGTATACGTTAAACTTTCTTCGGGCACAGAGGTATCTCCCAAAATATATTTTGCCAATTCTAAATGTCCACTAGAGGAAACGGGTAAAAATTCTGTAAGTCCCTGAATAATTCCTAGGATAATCGCTTCTATAATTCCCATATTATTTTTTTGTTGGATTTGGATTTGCTAAAATCGCCCAAATTTCTATTCCAAAACCTAACAACACCAAAGCTGGAGCCAATCGTATTCTTCTAAAACTATAGATTTCTTCATTAAATATTTCGGGATTGTTAGATTTTCCTCCAGACATCAATATAAAGCCAATGGCAATTACAACCAATCCAATCATCATCAATTGATAATTTTTTTTACCAAACACAAAGTTGGATGCAAATTTTTCTTTCATCTTTTAAAAATATAATTGATCTGTTTTTAAACGTAAAAAACGTTGAGTTGCTAAAAAAGAACTAAATAAAGTAATAACAATAGCTACTAAAAATACCCCTCCAATAACCATTCCTAATACCTGCGTATCTTCTAACAAAGCCAATGCTGGCAATTTATCGTTTACTTTGTAACAAAATGCTAAAATTAGTAACGAAGCAAATAAAGCTCCTACCAAACCTAAACGAATACTTGTCCAAATAAAAGGCTTACGAATAAACGATTTGGTAGCTCCTACCATTTGCATGGTTTTAATGGTAAATCGTTTTGCGTAAATAGAAAGTCGAATAGAGCTATTTAACAATAGAATAGCAATAAATGCCAGTACAGAAGCCCCTACCACCAACCAAAAACCAATAGTTTTAATATTTTTAGTTAACAAATCTACCAAAGGAGCATCGTAAGCTACCTCATCAATAAACGTATTTTTTTCTAATTCCTTAGCAATGTATACCAACTGGGCTGGGCTTACAAAATCTGCCTTTAATCCAATCTCATAATAACTTTTTAAAGGATTGTCTCCTAAAAACGTTAAAAAATCTTCTCCAATATCTTTACTAAAATCTTCTGCTGCTTGCTTTCTAGAAACAAAGTTTATTTTGTTTACATATTCTTTTTCTTGTAAATATGTTTTTAACTCTGTTCTTTTTGCTTCTTCTAAATTGTTTTTTAAGTACAGGGTAACAGATACTTTTTCTTTAAAATAACCACTTAAATTTCTATATTTTAAAACAGTTAAACCTAAAAAACCTACCATTAACAAAACCATGGTAATACTTAAAATTACCGATACGTAAGAAGCTAACAATCGTCTTTTTTGATATTTTTCAAAGGATTTAGACATAATGCTATTTGGGTTAATTTGCTGCAAGGTACTATGTATATGTTAAAAATTAAAGTTTATCATTTCTTTATTGTCAATATTTACAATTTACATTCTTGTTATCATACAGAATTGTATCTTTGCGTTATGGAAGAAACGAATAGACAAAAAAAAATAGCAGGTGTTATTCAGAAAGATTTAGCCGAAGTATTGCAAGCAGATGCTCGTAATGGTTTGCGTGGTGTTATTATTTCTGTGTCTAAAGTATCTGTTACGGCAGATTTAGGTCAAGCAAAAGCATATTTAAGTGTATTCCCTTCAGATAAAAGAGAAACTATCTTAAAAGCCGTTACAGCTAATACTCCAGCCATTCGTCATGAATTGGCACAACGTACCAAACATCAATTAAGAAGAATGCCTAATTTGTTGTTTTTTGGGGATGATTCTCTAGACTACATAGAAAACATAGACGATTCTTTAAACGGTAAAGATGTAAACCCTATTCACAATCCTGAAATTTTAGACAAAAGAAAAAAATCATAAGCTTTTGAAATTTCCGCTATATATCGCTCAACGATACTTAAAGTCTAAAAGTGGCAATCATATAATTAATATTGTGACTGTTTTGGCTTCTTTAGGAGTAGTAGCGGGTACGATGGCATTGTTTATTGTACTGTCTGTTTTTTCTGGAATTAAAAAGTACAGTTTAAACATATTAGATAAAAACACTCCTGATATTAGAATTACAGCCAACAAAGGAAAAACCTTTGTTAGTGATGCTCAGTTTACGGACGTACTTGATAAAAGTCCTGCAAAATTCTTTAAAACACATATTTTAGAAGAAAGAGCTTTTTTTAAACACAAAGACAAAGAAGAAATTGCATTTATCAAAGGAGTAGATAGTTTACATCACAAAGTAACCCCTATTGATTCTTTATTAATTGTAGGAGAATGGTTTTCTCCACATAGCAAAAATACGGTAATAGCAGGCTATCAGTTAACAAGAGCTCTAGATTTAAATGTGTATACAGATCGATTGCAAATTTATGTACCTAAAGCAGGAAAAGGGTATATTAACAATGCAAAAAACGCATTTAACACGGTACAACCTCAACTCATTGGTGTTTTCTCCAATCAGAATCAAAACGAAAAAAAGCTAGCCTACATTCCTTTAACACTTGCTCAAAAACTTCTTGGGAAAAAGCACAACGAAGTAAGTGCTGTTGATATTAAGGTACGCAATGCTAAAGAAGTAGAGAGTATGGTTACCTATTTAAAAACGCATCTTAAAAATTATACCATTAGTAAAAGAGAGGAAATTAATAGTTCTTTTTATAAAATTTTAAATTCAGAAAAATTAATAGCCTATTTGGTTTCTTTGTTAGTAGTCATCATGGTACTTTCTAACACTAGTGGAACCATTATTATGGTAATTGTAGATAAAAAGAAAGATATTACAACACTTTTAAATATAGGGGCTAGTTTAAAAAGCATTCGAACTATTTTTACCCTTTACGGTTTTTTATTAAACATGGTGGGCTTATGCTTAGGATTACTTTTAGGAACTGTTTTAGTATACCTACAATTAAAGTTTGATTTAATTATGATTACGCCTTCCATAGCCTATCCTATTGCTTTTGAATTTAAAAACGTAGGAATTGTATGTATTACCATTACCGTATTTGGTGCTTTGGCTAGTTTATTAGCAAGTAGTAGAGTTTCT
>CALHCC010000141.1 GCA_937930675.1 uncultured Flavobacteriaceae bacterium | reverse complement strand
AGTCGCTAATGAATATGAGTGATAAAATACTCCTTAGAAAAAGATCAGTGATTGAAACGGTAAATGACCAACTCAAAAATATTTGTCAAATAGAACATTCTAGACATAGAAGCTTTGAAAACTTTATCACAAATATAATAGCAGGACTTATTGGATATAGTTTTCTACCTAAAAAGCCATCTTTAAAATTTCAGACCGTAAAAACTAAACAAACTATCCTTTTTTAATCGAAATTAGGTTGTTATATTGAATACTACTAAGAAATTAGAATAACGAATTCATTATATACATGCTAACCCTGTAAATGAGGGTTTTGTTTCTATTCCAAAATATTAGAAAAATAGTAGTTTGAATTTTTATGTGAAAGCGTTGAGTTACGATGGCGATTTGGAATTAACCAATTTGTTTAATTAGAGTATATCGTAAATTCCATATAAATAATAAAAGTACTCGAAAGGATTCGAGTACCAGAGTAAAAAATAAAAGGTAATTACTACTTGTTGTTAATGTATTGAAAACTCTTGTCTGTACAGACAAGAGTTTTCTGTTGTTTGTTATTTTAAGAAATTTCTGATTCCGTAACTCGCCAATACACCTTCTCCGGTAGCAGCAGCAACTTGGGCAATGGCACCTTCTCTACAATCTCCAGCAGCAAAAATTCCTTTTACAGAAGTTTCTGCTAAATTTTGAGTGGTAATAAAGCCTCTTTCGTTTAAATGAACAACACCTTCAAAATTTTTGGTGTTTGGAATTAATCCAATAAAAATAAAGGCACCATCGGCAGTAATTTCTTTTTGTTCTCCGCTTTGGTTGTCTTTTACAACAATGCTTTTAAATAAATCTTTTTCATTTTTAGAAAATTCAACAGGAGTATGGTTGGTGTAGACTTCAATATTGTCAATAGTCTCTAATTTTTCTATATAGGTTTTAGAAGCTTTAAAGGTTTCTGAACGATTGATGATTTTTACTTTTTTACAGAATCCTGCTAAAAAAATACCTTCTTCTAAAGCAGAATTTCCACCTCCTACAACAATCACTTCTTTGTCTCTATAAAAAGCTCCATCGCAAGTAGCACAAAAGTGTACTCCAGATCCTATGAGATCACTTTCGTTAGGGATTCCTAGTTTTCTGTAAGTAGACCCAGTAGACAATACTACCGTTTTGGTTAAATACGTTCCCATAATGGTAGTTAATTCAAATAACTCACCTTTTTTAGAAATATTAGAAACCTCTTCTCCTGTTTTGATAGTAGCACCGTAGGTTTTTGCTTGAATTTCCATACGATCCATTAATTTAGGACCAGAAATTTCGTTAAAGCCAGGGTAGTTTTCAATTTTTTCTGTTAAAAACGCATTTCCACCAATATTTTTCTTTTCTAAGATTAAGGTATCAAATCGGTCTCTTTGTGCGTAAATAGCAGTGGTTAATCCTGCAGCTCCCCCTCCTATAATAATGCTATCGTAAACTTTATGTTCTTTATTAGCATCAATATTTAAAAGCTCTTTAAGTTTTGCATTATCAGGATTGGTGTAGGGTGTATTGTTTAAAAGAATGGTAGGAATAATTCTTTTTCCATTGTTTATTTCTTCTACTTTATCGGTAGCCCAATCGTGCTGGTCTACATCTATAAATTCAAAATTAACACCATTGTCACTTAAATAAGCTTTGGCTCTTCTACAATCTGGACACCAATCAGCTCCAAATAAGGTAAGTTGTCCTTCCGGATTAATTCCTAAAATGCTTGCAAGTTTAGCGTTGTTGGGGTTGGTGTAAGGTTTGTCGTTAATAATTACGGTCGGAATAATTCTTTTTCCGTTGTTAATCGCCTCTACTCTTTCTGTAGCTGCTTTATCTAAATCAACATCTATAAAGTTAAAAGAAATGTTGTTTTCTTTTAGGTAGGATTTTGCTCTTCTACAATCTGGACACCAGTCGGCACCGTATAATGTAATCTCTGTCATTTTCGTTTTATTTTTGAGTTAGGATAGTCGTAAACAAATTAAGCTTTTTACATCAAAAAAAAACAGATTTTTAAAAAGTTATTTAGGATAGTTAAACTTTTTAGGAACAAGAGCTTCTATGGAAAAAGTACGATGTAAATAGTAAAAATTAAGTTTCCATGCATGTAAATAAAGTGTATCTGTAGCATAAGTAAGCGGATTGCTTTTAAAGTAATCAGGATCTTTATAACCAATGTCTCCTACAATAGGATATCCAAGGTGAGCCAAATGCAATCTTATTTGATTGGTTCTTCCTGTATGAGGAGTGACTTTAAGCAAGGTTTGATTCGCTTCTGTTCTACGTTCTAAAACTCGGAATTCGGTAAAAGCTTCAACTCCAAAATCTGCGGATGTTCTACCACCTCCAGCGGTTTTTTCGAGACCAATTTTGGTGTTGGTGTTAAAGTAATTTTCTTTGGGAATACCTTCTACCAATGCTAAATATGTTTTGTCCGTCTGTTTGCTTTCAAACTGACTCCCAATAGTGTTTACAATTTCTTTGGTTCGTCCTAAAATAACAATACCTGTAGTGTTGGCATCTAGTCTGTGAATAATTTTAAATTCTTCTTTTGGAAAAGCCAGTTTTAAAATTTGGGTTAAAGAATTTCTGTTAAATCGTCCGCTAGGATGCATAGGTAGCGGAGCAGGTTTGTTGATAATAATAATGTTTTCATCTGCATATAAAAGATGAATGCTAGTATCTACAAAAGGCTCTGTTTTGGGAGCAGAGCTGTGTTCTGTAATATACCCTGCCTTTAATGTACTCGTTGCTAAGGCTGGTTTTCCGTTAATTAATAAGGTTTGATGTTTAATTTTGTCCAGCCAAATAGGCTTAGTAGATCGGGGTACTATTTCTAAAAAAAAATCAATAATATTATATCCTTCGTACTTTTTTTTAACAGGTAATCTGTAGTGTGTAGGCATGGGAATGCTACCAGGTAGTGGAGTAGTAGCTTCTGCTATTTGCTGTTTAAAATTTTCTGGAGTAAAGAGCATTTTATCAACCTAAAATTTAAGAAGCTTGTTCAGCTCCCGTTTTCTTTAAGTATTTGGTTAAGATCACAATACTACTTCCGTTAATTCTTCCTTCTATCTGCGTTGCATTGTCGTGCACTAAAGAAATGTTACGGATTACGGTTCCTCTTTTAATAGTAAAACTACCCGCTCCTTTTAAATCTTTATCTTTCGTCATGGTTACAGTGTCTCCAGCCTTTAATAGCGCACCATTGCAATCTCTATGAATTATTTTTTCGTCATCACTCAAGTGGTCCCCTGTAGCTTCTGCAAAACGTAAATCAGCAGCCTCAAAATACATCATGTCTAGTAAATCTTGTGGCCAGCCCTCTGCTTTTAATCGGTGTAACATTCTCCAAGCAGTAATTTGTACAGCTTTATGTTCACTCCACATAGCATCGTTTAAACATCTCCAGTGATTTGCATCCATTTTTTCAGGCTGCTGTATTTGTTCTTTACAAGTGTTACAAACAAGTAAATTGGTGTCAAGCGTATCGTTTAAACTAGGTGATAGTCTAAGGTCGTTTAGTGGAGGTGTAACAGCACACAATTCACATTTATTTCCACTGCGTTGTTCTAATGCTTCTCTAATGTTCATGCGTATCAATTTGCAATTAACAATCTACAATTGTCAATTGATTTTTGTTAATTGTTCATTGAAATTCTTTGCCTAACTGTTTCGTATAAAAAAGCACCACAAGCAACGGATACATTTAAAGAACTAATTTTTCCTAACAAAGGTAATTTTGCTTTAGCGTCAGCAATTTTTAAGATAGATGGGTTAATTCCTCTGTCCTCAGATCCCATCACAATGGCGGTAGGTTGATTAAAATTCATATCAAAAACAGTATCGTCTGTTTTTTCGGTCGCACAAACTATTTTAATGTCTGCTGCTTGCAACATAAAAATCGCATCTTTAATATGGTCTACTTTACAAACAGGTACATTAAATGCGGCACCGGCAGATGTTTTAACAGTTTCTCCGTTAATAGGAGCATTTCCTGTTTTAGGAATAATAATTCCGTGCACACCTGTACATTCTGCAGTACGAATAATGGCTCCAAAGTTTCTTACATCAGAAATCTGATCTAATAATACAAACAAAGGAGTTTCCCCTTTTTCTATGGTAGCAGTAATTAATGCATCTAAATCATAAAAAGGTACGGGGGCAATTAAAGCTCCTGCTCCTTGATGGTTGTTTTCTCTAGACATTCTGTCCAGTTTCTCTACAGGAACAATGCTAGAGGTAATGTTGTTGGTTTTAATTAATTGTTTTAACTCAATCATTAAAGGTCCGTTTACGTCTTTTTGTAAAAAAACTTTGTCTATTGAATTTCCTGCGTTGATAGCTTCTATAATGGCTCTAATACCAAAAATTTTTGAAGTTTGTTTTTCCATAGTGCAAAGATAATCTTTTCAATAAGTATAAAGGTTGAAATCAATAGAATAGATGTTGTTTTTTGGGTGTATCCCTATCGGGTCAGGCTTTTCGCTGTATCTTTTGGTTTTGTAACCTATACATAATGGTACTTTGTTGCACAAATTAAGTTGTAAAAACCAAAAGGATGTCGCTGCAATCCTTTACACAAAATATTTCAGTCTTCTTTATCATATAGTATATGTCAGAATTGATTAGTTTTATCAACTACCAACCATCAACTAAAAAATCGTCACAAAATTAATATGAAACAAACCGTTACTTAGATTAAACGAAGTATCGTCACTCTTTCCTACAGCATAACTAATTTTTAGTAATCCGGATTTGGTACCTAGAGTATAGCCCAGCCCTAAACTTATTAAATTGTTTTCGGTGGATAAATTTCTAAAATGTCCAAAATCTGTAAACGCATACAAGTAACTAATAGGGTTGTTAAAATATCGATATTCTACATTGGTGAAATTGTATAAATGACTCACAATACTTTGTTCTAAAAAACCTCTAATAGTAGTGGCACCACCAAGTCTGTAGAGTTCATTATTAGTTCTATTGTCTGATCTTAGGTAGGCATTTCTATTTTGTGTATAAACATGATTGTTGAGGTTGAGTTCAAAATTGTAAATAACATCTGTTTTAAGCGTTTGTTGTGTGGCAGCAATATCTGTATCTCTCGTTCCGTAACCAATGTCCACAGCTATTTTAGCTTTAGGAATTCTCCAGCTATTTATTTTTTGATATAGATATGTAAGTCCAAAAAGATCTTTGGTGTATTCAGGGCTAATGTCATCAATAGATGTGGAACGTTCTTTATTGTAATAAATTCCAACAGTGTGTCTGTAATGCGGTTTGTAACCTAGTTTTAGTTGATGTTTGGTGTTTACAAAAGAACTATCTTGTCTAAAAATATTTAAATTGTAAGTAACATCTACAGGACTATTAAATAAATAAGGATTGTCTACAAACAAATCTATCTCTTGCTGATCTTGTCCAGAATTGTTCCATTTAAAAGCAAGTGTTTCTCCTTTGTGCAACGTGTTGGTAAGAGAAATGTCTATATGTCCGTTGAATTGAATCTTGCTACTTCCTTCCTGATTGCTAAAACCAATTAAGGCATCTAATTTATTGGCTTTAACTCTATCAAGATACACATATAAATGTGTAGAATCTTTAGTGAATAATACGGCAGGCTTTTGTCTGTTTTTTACAAAACTTAATTGATTGATTTTGTTCTCGGTTTCGGTTAACAGTTCTTTGCTAAATACTTTTTTAGTGTAGAGGTATCTTTTTACAAATCGTTTAGAAAATCGTTTGTATCCTTTTACTACTACCTTATTAATGTATCGTTTGTTAGATTTTTCAATGCTTAAGTCACAAAACAACGTGTCGTTTTTTAGTTGTTGATTGGTAAACTTTATTTGTGTAAAATTAAGTCCCTTTTTATCAAATTCGTCTGTAATATTTTTAATAAAGGCAGGAGTGTCTTTTGCTAATAAGTAATGTTTTCCTTTTTTAGATTTAACAATAGTGTTTACCGTTTTATCATTAATATGAACAGCCACGGTTTTGGTTTGAGTATTGGGTGTGATGGCATGGTAATGAATACTATCTTTTTTTATAGAGGTAATTTTATAAAAAAAATATCCGTTGTTAGAAAGTTCCTCTTTTAAGATGTTAAAATTAGGACTGCTATAAATGGGTAAATTGTAATTAAGACTGTCTTTTATAAAATAGATTTCTCTTTTTTCTTGAGCAAAGTTTAAGATCGATATTAGAAATAACGAAACAAATAGAAAAAAAGGAATGGAAAATCTCATACAAAATCAAAGCTACTAGAAATGTTTTGATAGAACAATTCTCTTTAAGACGAATTCCTGTTGTAACGTTAAAAAATAACATTTGTTTTAATGGATAGTGGTTAAAAAAATGCCTGCTAAATAAAATTAACTCGTTGATATTTGAATATTTAGAAAAAATTACTACTTTTGCAGACCCTTGGAGAGAATTCCAAGGGGAAAATATTAAAACGTTATATATATTAATTTATGCCAACTATTCAACAATTAGTTAGAAAAGGAAGAGCCCAAGTTACTAAGAAGAGTAAATCGGCTGCTTTGAAGGCATGTCCACAACGTCGTGGAGTATGTACACGTGTTTATACTACAACACCTAAAAAACCTAACTCAGCAATGCGTAAAGTAGCGCGTGTTAGATTAACAAACGGTAATGAGATAAACGCTTACATTCCAGGAGAAGGACATAACCTACAAGAGCACTCGATAGTATTAGTAAGGGGAGGAAGAGTAAAAGATTTACCAGGGGTAAAGTACCACGTAGTACGTGGAGCTTTAGATACTGCTGGTGTTGAGGGAAGAACTCAACGTAGATCTAAGTATGGAACTAAGCGTCCAAAGAAATAATCTATAATCTTTTAAATTCTTAAGAAAACATGAGAAAAAGAAGAGCAAAAAAGAGAGTTCTTTTACCAGATCCAAAATTTAACGATCAGTTGGTGACACGTTTTGTGAATAACTTAATGTGGGATGGAAAGAAATCTACAGCGTTCAAGATTTTTTACGATGCATTAGAGATTGTAGAAAACAAAAAAGGAGAAGATGAAGAAAAATCTTCATTAGAAATATGGAAAGATGCATTATCTAACGTAATGCCTCAAGTAGAAGTACGTAGCCGTCGTGTAGGGGGTGCTACTTTTCAAATTCCAATGCCAATTAGACCAGACCGTAAGGTTTCTATGGCAATGAAATGGTTAATTTCTTACTCTAGAAAGAGAAATGAAAAAACTATGGCTCAAAAATTAGCTGCAGAAGTATTAGCTGCTGCTAAAGAAGAAGGAGCTGCTGTTAAAAAGAGAGTGGATGTTCACAAAATGGCAGAAGCTAACAAAGCATTTTCACACTTTAGATTTTAATAGAAATGGCTAGAGATTTAAAATTAACTAGAAATATTGGTATTGCTGCACATATTGATGCAGGAAAAACCACTACAACAGAACGTATATTGTATTATACAGGAGTTTCTCACAAAATTGGAGAAGTTCATGATGGTGCAGCTACCATGGACTGGATGGAACAAGAGCAAGAAAGAGGTATTACCATTACCTCTGCTGCAACAACTTGTACATGGCAGTTTCCTGTAGAAAATGGACAACCAACAGCAGATGCTAAAGGGTACCACTTTAATATTATTGATACTCCAGGTCACGTTGATTTTACCGTTGAGGTAAACCGTTCTTTACGTGTATTAGATGGTTTAGTATTCTTATTTAGTGCAGTTGATGGTGTTGAGCCTCAATCAGAAACGAACTGGAGATTAGCAGACAACTATAGAGTACCTCGTATTGGGTTTGTAAACAAAATGGACCGTCAAGGATCTAACTTTGCAAATGTATGTACTCAAGTAAAAGAAATGTTAGGTTCTAACGCTGTTGAAATCGTTTTACCAATTGGTGAAGAAAACGATTTTAGGGGTGTTGTAGATTTAGTGAAGAACCGTGCTATTATTTGGCATGATGAAACTAAAGGAGCTACTTTTGATGTAATTGATATTCCTGAAGATTTAGTAGATGAAGCTGCAGAAGCTCGTGCTAAATTGATCGAAGAAGTTGCTTCTTACGATGAGGAGTTATTAGAGAAATTCATGGAAGATGAAAACTCTATTACAGAAGAAGAAGTACATGCTGCTTTAAGAGCTGCAGTTATGGATATGGCAATCATACCTATGATTTGTGGATCTTCTTTTAAAAACAAAGGAGTTCAGTTCTTGTTAGATGCTGTGTGTCGTTACTTACCATCTCCTTTAGATAGAGATAGTATTGTAGGTACAAATCCTGATACAGAAGAAGAAACTACAAGAAAACCAGATGCAAAAGATTCTTTCGCTGCATTGGCATTTAAAATTGCTACCGATCCTTTCGTAGGTCGTTTGGCTTTCTTCCGTGCTTATTCTGGTCGTTTAGATGCTGGTTCTTATATTTTAAACAACCGTTCAGGTAAAAAAGAGCGTATTTCTCGTATTTACCAAATGCACGCTAACGAGCAAAAAGCAATCGATTTTATCGAAGCTGGAGATATCGGAGCTGCAGTAGGGTTTAAAGATATTAAGACTGGAGATACTATGTCTTCTTTAGATGCACCAATTGTATTGGAATCTATGGATTTCCCAGATCCAGTAATTGGTATTTCTATTGAGCCTAAAACAAAGGCTGATGTAGATAAAATGGGTATCGCTTTAGGTAAATTAGCTGAAGAAGACCCTACATTTACAGTTAAGACTGATGAAGCTTCTGGACAAACAGTAATCTCAGGAATGGGAGAATTGCACTTAGAAGTATTAGTTGACCGTATGAAACGTGAGTTTAAGGTGGAAGTAAACCAAGGTGAACCTCAGGTAGAGTACAAAGAAGCTGTAACAAGATCTACAGAGCACAGAGAAACTTATAAAAAGCAATCTGGTGGACGTGGTAAGTTTGGTGATATTGTATTTGAAATGGGACCTGTTGATGAAGATTTCGAAGGTGCAGGATTACAATTCGTTGATGAAATCAAGGGAGGACGTATTCCTAAGGAATTTATTCCTGCTGTAGAAAAAGGATTCAAAGAGTCTATGCAAAATGGACCTTTAGCTGGATTCGTAATGGATTCATTAAAAGTAAGATTAATTGATGGTTCTTTTCACCCAGTGGATTCTGATGCATTATCATTTGAATTAGCTGCTAAAATGGGATACAAAGCTTGTGCAAAAGCGGCAGGTGCTGTTATCTTAGAGCCAATCATGTTATTAGAAGTATTAACTCCAGAAGAAAACATGGGAGATATCGTTGGTGACTTAAACAGACGTAGAGGTCAAGTAAACGATATGAGTGACCGTGGAGGTGCTAAAGTTGTAAAAGCAGAAGTTCCTTTATCAGAAATGTTCGGATATGTAACCACATTACGTACATTATCTTCAGGTAGAGCAACGTCTACAATGTCGTTCTCTCATTATGCTGAAACGCCTAAAAACGTATCAGAGGATGTAATTGCTGCTTCTAAAGCATAATTTTAAAACATTAGAAAATGAGTCAAAAAATCAGAATAAAATTAAAGTCTTACGATTACAACTTAGTAGATAAATCTGCTGAGAAAATCGTAAAGACGGTAAAGTCTACAGGTGCTGTTGTAAACGGACCAATTCCTTTACCAACAAATAAAAAGATTTTTACAGTATTACGTTCTCCACACGTAAACAAAAAATCTAGAGAGCAGTTCCAATTATCTTCTTATAAAAGATTGTTAGACATCTATAGTTCTTCTTCTAAGACTATTGATGCTTTAATGAAATTGGAATTACCTTCTGGAGTAGAAGTAGAAATTAAAGTTTGATAAAACTTAATTAGATGATAAAGCCAGCCTAGTAAAAATACTAGGCCGGTTTTTGTGTCTAATGCAAAATATAGAATTTAATAACAATAATTAATTAATAATAATGTCTGGGTTAATAGGAAAAAAAATCGGAATGACTAGCATTTTTGATGAGAACGGGAAAAATATTCCTTGTACTGTAATTCAAGCTGGTCCATGTGTAGTTACCCAAGTCAGAACTGAGGAAGTAGATGGTTATTCTGCGATCCAATTAGGTTTCGATGACAAGTCTGAAAAGAATACTACCAAAGCATTGCAAGGTCACTTTGCAAAAGCAGGTACGACTTCTAAGAAGAAAGTTGTTGAATTTAGTTTTGATGAGGAGTTGAATTTAGGTGACACTGTAGGTGTAGATCTATTTTCTGAAGGAGAATTTGTAGATGTAAGTGGTGTGTCTAAAGGTAAAGGTTTCCAAGGGGTTGTAAAACGTCATGGATTTGCTGGAGTTGGTCAAGCAACTCACGGTCAACACAACCGTTTAAGAGCTCCAGGATCTATTGGTGCTGCATCTTATCCTGCAAGAGTATTCAAAGGAATGCGTATGGCAGGAAGAATGGGTGGAGATACCGTTAAAGTTCAAAACTTAAGAGTTTTAAAAGTTGTTGCAGACAAGAACTTAATTGTAGTAAAAGGATGTGTTCCTGGTGCTAAAAACTCTTACTTAACTATCGAGAAATAATGAAAGTAGCAGTTTTAGATTATACAGGAAAAGATACAGGTCGTCAGGTAGAGTTATCTGATGCGGTATTCGCTATAGAACCAAATGATCACGCGGTTTACTTAGATGTAAAGCAACATTTGGCAAACAAAAGACAAGGTACTCACAAAGCTAAAGAAAGAGCTGAGATTGCTGGGTCTACAAGAAAAATTAAGAAACAAAAAGGTACAGGTACTGCACGTGCAGGATCTATCAAATCTCCAGTTTTTAGAGGAGGAGGTAGAGTATTTGGACCAAGAAACAGAGATTATTCTTTTAAATTAAACAAAAACTTAAAGAGATTAGCTAGAAAATCTGCTTTTAGTTTACAAGCAAAAGAATCAAATATTATTGTTTTAGAAGACTTTAATTTTGATGCTCCAAAGACAAAGAATTTTATTAACGTATTGAAAGCTTTAGAGTTAGAGAACAAAAAATCTCTATTTGTCTTGGGTGGTTCAAATAATAATGTATATTTGTCTTCACGAAATTTAAAGAGGTCTGATGTTGTAACTTCTTCAGAATTAAACACTTACAAAGTATTGAATGCTGGTACAGTTGTTTTGTTGGAAGGTGCAATTGCAGATATTGAAGCTAATTTAAGTAAATAGGGTGCCGATATGAGTATTTTAATAAAACCTATTATTACAGAAAAAGCAACAAAAGATAGCGAATTATTAAATCGTTATGCTTTTGTTGTAAATATGAAAGCTAACAAAATAGAAATCAAAGAAGCTATTGAAGCTACTTACGGAGTTTCTGTTGAGAAGGTAAGAACAATGATATATCCAGTAAAGCGTTCGACAAAATTCACCAAAAAAGGTGTAGTTGAGTCGAAAATTTCTGCATATAAAAAAGCTATTATTGATGTAGCTGAAGGAGAGAATATTGATTTTTACAACAATATTTAATTATAAATAATTTTAAATTTTAACATGTCAGTTAGAAAATTAAAACCAATCACACCAGGTCAGCGTTTTAGAGTAGTAAATGGGTTCGACGCTATTACTACTGATAAGCCGGAAAAGTCATTATTGGCACCGAAAAAAAGGTCTGGAGGTCGAAACAACAGTGGTAGAATGACAATGCGCTACGTAGGTGGTGGTCATAAAAAGAGATACCGTATTATCGATTTTAATAGAGATAAATTTGGTGTTGAAGCAACTGTTAAAACAATTGAGTACGATCCAAATCGTACTGCATTTATTGCATTAGTAGAATATACTGATGGAGAAAAAAGATATGTAATTGCACAAGCTGGTTTACAGGTTGGTCAAACTATCGTAAGCGGTCAAGAGGCTGTTACTCCAGACGTAGGTAATGCAATGCCTTTGGCAAACATTCCTTTAGGTACAACAATTTGTTGTATCGAATTAAGACCAGGTCAAGGAGCTGTTATGGCTCGTTCTGCAGGTTCTTTTGCTCAGTTAATGGCAAAAGAAGGAAAGTATGCTACTGTTAAGTTACCGTCTGGTGAAACAAGATTGATCTTGTTAACTTGTATCGCAACTATCGGAGTTGTTTCCAACTCAGATCACCAATTACTAGTTTCTGGTAAAGCTGGTAGATCTAGATGGTTAGGTAGAAGACCAAGAACAAACGCTGTAAGAATGAACCCTGTAGATCACCCAATGGGTGGTGGTGAAGGACGTTCTTCAGGAGGTCACCCAAGATCAAGAAACGGTATACCTGCTAAGGGATACAAGACTAGATCTAAGACAAAAGCGAGTAATAAGTATATTTTAGAACGTAGAAAAAAATAAGAAGACATGGCACGTTCATTAAAGAAAGGACCTTTCATTTTTCATAAACTTGAGAAAAGAGTTATTGCTAACGCTGAGGCAGGAAGCAAAGAAGTAATCAAGACTTGGTCAAGAGCTTCTATGATTACTCCAGATTTCGTTGGTCAAACTATTGGAGTTCACAACGGAAGAACATTTGTACCAGTATATGTTACTGAAAACATGGTAGGTCATAAATTAGGAGAGTTTTCACCAACACGTACCTTTAGAGGTCACGGTGCAGACAAGAAAAACAAAGGAAAAAAATAGTAGGATATGGGAGTTCGTAAACATAATATGGCAAAACAGATCAAGGAAGCAAAGAAAAATGTTGCTTTTGCTAAATTGACTGGTTGTCCTACATCACCAAGAAAAATGAGATTGGTGGCTGATTTAGTAAGAGGAGTAGAAGTTGAAAAAGCTTTACAAATCTTGAAGTTTAGCTCTAAAGAAGCATCTATAAACGTAGAAAAATTATTATTGTCTGCTATTGCAAATTGGCAAGCAAAAAATGAAGACGCTAGTATAGAAGAAGCTAATTTATATGTTAAAACAATTACTGTAGATTCTGCAGCAATGTTAAAGAGATTAAGACCAGCTCCACAAGGTCGTGCACATAGAATCCGTAAGCGTTCTAATCACGTAACTATTGTGTTGGGAAGTAAAAATGTTGAAAGCAAATAATCATAAGTAGAAATGGGACAAAAAACTAATCCAATAGGAAATCGTTTAGGAATCATCAGAGGATGGGACTCAAACTGGTACGGAGGTAATGACTACGGAGATAAAATTGCTGAAGACAATAAGATAAGAAAGTACTTAAACGCAAGATTATATAAAGCTAGTGTTTCTAGAATAATTATTGAACGTACACTTAAACTTGTAACCGTTACTATCACTACTGCTAGACCAGGTATTATTATCGGGAAAGGCGGACAAGAGGTAGACAAGTTAAAAGAGGAGTTAAAGAAATTAACTGGGAACGAAGTACAAATCAATATTTTTGAAATTAAACGTCCAGAATTAGACGCTCAGTTAGTTGCTGCAAGTGTTGCTCGTCAAATAGAAAATAGAATTTCTTACAGACGTGCAATTAAAATGGCTATTGCAGGAACAATGCGTATGAATGCTGAAGGGATTAAAATCCAAATTTCAGGTCGTTTAAACGGTGCAGAAATGGCACGTTCAGAGCACTATAAAGAAGGTAGAATTCCTTTATCTACTTTTAGAGCTGATATTGATTATGCTTTAGTTGAAGCACATACAACTTACGGTAGAATCGGGGTGAAGGTGTGGATTATGAAAGGTGAGGTATACGGAAAACGTGAGTTATCTCCATTAGTAGGTCTGTCTAAAAAGACAGGAGGAAAAGGTGGAAACAACTCAGGTAAGAAAGGACCTCGTAGAAGAAAATAATTTTTCACAAAAATTAGAATTTAGAAATGTTACAGCCTAAAAGAGTAAAGTACCGTAAGGTACAGAAAGGTAAAGGTAATTTAAAAGGAAATTCTCAAAGAGGAAACCAACTTGCTTTTGGTATGTTTGGTATCAAATCTTTAGAACAAGCTTTAATTACTTCAAGACAAATAGAAGCAGGTCGTATTGCTGCGACACGTTATATGAAAAGAGAAGGACAGTTATGGATTAAAATTTTTCCAGACAAACCTATTACAAAGAAACCTTTAGAAGTACGTATGGGTAAAGGTAAAGGTGCTCCTGAATATTTTGTAGCAGTAGTAAAACCTGGTAGAATATTGTTTGAAATCGGAGGTGTACCTCACGATGTAGCTAAAGAAGCATTACGCTTAACAGCTCAAAAAATGCCAGTTAAAACTAAGTTCGTTGTTGCGAGAGATTATGATAACGCTTAATATCTAAGAGAATGAAACAATCAGAAATTAAAGAATTATCAGTTGCAGACTTACAAGAGAAATTAACTTCTCTGAAAAAGAACTATACTGATCTTAAGATGGCTCATGCTATTTCTCCATTAGAGAATCCTTTAGAGTTAAGAGCGCTTAGAAAAACTGTAGCAAGAGTAGCTACTGAGTTAACTAACAGACAATAAGTATTTTACAAGATGGAGAATAGAAATCTTAGAAAAGAAAGAATTGGTGTTGTATCTAGTAACAAAATGGACAAGTCTATTGTTGTTTCTGAGGTAAAAAAAGTAAAACACCCAATGTACGGAAAGTTCGTATTAAATACGAAAAAGTACGTTGCACACGATGAGCAAAACGACTGTAACGAAGGAGATACTGTAAGAATCATGGAAACAAGACCTTTAAGTAAATCTAAACGTTGGAGATTAGTAGAAATCCTAGAAAGAGCGAAATAGTATGTTACAAACAGAATCAAGATTAAACGTAGCAGATAACACTGGAGCTAAAGAGGTCTTAGTGATCCGTGTTTTAGGAGGAACAGGAAAGCGTTATGCATCTATTGGAGATAAAATTGTGGTAACTGTAAAGTCATCAACTCCAAATGGTAACGCTAAAAAAGGTCAAGTATTTAAAGCTGTTGTTGTTCGTACGTCTAAAGAGGTACGAAGAAAAGACGGTTCTTACATTCGTTTTGATGACAATGCTTGTGTATTGTTAAATGCGACTGGAGAAATGTCTGGAACACGTGTATTTGGACCTGTAGCAAGAGAACTTCGTGATAAGCAATTCATGAAAATTGTATCATTAGCACCTGAGGTGCTTTAATATTTGTAAACAATGGCAAAGATTAAAATTAAATCAGGAGATACAGTAAGAGTTATTGCTGGAGATCAAAAAGGTAAAGAAGGGAAAGTAGTAGAAATTATTACTGCTACTAACAAAGCAATTGTAGAAGGTGTAAACTTAGTTTCTAAGCACACTAAGCCAAGTGCTCAAAGCCCTCAAGGTGGAATTGTAAAGAAAGAAGCTGCTTTGCCAATTTCTAACTTAGCTATTTTAGAAGATGGAAACATTACTAAAGTTGGTTATAGAGTAGAAGATGGTAAAAAAGTGCGTTTTTCTAAAAAATCAGAAAAAGCTATTTAATATGAGTTATATTCCAAGACTTAAACAAGAGTACACTAACAGAATTAAGGCTGCCTTAACTGAAGAGTACGGATATAGCAATATTATGCAAGTACCAAAATTAGAGAAAATTGTAATCTCTAAAGGTGTTGGTGCTGCTATTGCAGATAAGAAATTAGTAGAGTACGCTGTAGAAGAGTTAACTACAATTTCTGGACAAAAAGCGGTTGCAACGTTGTCTAAAAAAGATATCGCAACATTTAAATTACGTAAAGGAATGCCAATTGGGGCAAGAGTTACTTTACGTGGAATTAAAATGTACGAATTCTTAGATAGATTAATTACAGCTTCATTGCCACGTGTAAGAGATTTTAACGGTATTAAAGCTACTGGTTTTGATGGAAGAGGAAATTACAACTTAGGAGTTACTGAGCAAATTATTTTCCCAGAAATCAATATTGATCAAGTGAAAAAAATTGGAGGTATGGACATTACTTTTGTAACATCTGCTGCTACCGATAAAGAAGCTAAATCATTATTAACAGAATTAGGTTTACCATTTAAAAAGAACTAATCATGGCTAAAGAATCAATGAAAGCTCGTGAGAGAAAAAGAGCTAAAACAGTTGCTAAATACGCTGAAAAACGTAAAGCTTTAAAAGAAGCTGGTGATTACGAAGGATTACAGAAGTTGCCTAAAAACGCTTCTCCTGTACGTACTCATAATCGTTGTAAGTTAACAGGAAGACCAAAAGGTTATATGAGACAATTTGGTATTTCTCGTGTTACTTTCCGTGAAATGGCAAACCAAGGATTAATTCCTGGTGTAACAAAAGCAAGTTGGTAAAATTTTAAGAATTAATTTAGATGCTAGCCCCAAACTTGTTTTGGGGTGATAATCTAAACCAATACAAATAATTATGTATACAGATCCAATAGCAGATTACTTAACAAGAGTAAGAAATGCTTATTTAGCAGGACACAGAGTTGTGGAAATTCCTGCATCAAAGGTTAAAAAAGCAATCACAGAGATTTTATTTGACCAAGGATACATCTTAAGTTATAAATTTGAAGAAGGTACTGCTCAAGGTACGATCAAAATAGCTTTAAAGTACAATCCAGAAACTAACGAATCAGTAATCAAGAAAATAGAGCGTATTTCTACGCCAGGATTACGTAAATATGTTGGTGTAGAAGATTTACCACGTGTATTAAACGGATTAGGTATTGCTATTGTGTCTACTTCTAAAGGAGTAATGACCTCTAAGCAAGCTAAGAGTCAAAATATTGGTGGTGAAGTAATTTGTCACGTTTACTAAAAAATAGAATAGTATGTCAAGAATAGGAAAAAGCCCAATCGCAATTCCAACTGGTGTTACTGTTACTATTAACGGAGACACAGTTACTGTAAAAGGAAAATTAGGAGAATTATCTCAGGTGATTACAGACGGAATCACAATTAAAGAAGAAGATGGATCTTTAGTATTAAATCGTTCAACTGAATCTAAAACTCATAAAGCTAAACATGGATTGTACAGAGCTTTAATCAATAACATGATTGAAGGTGTATCTAATGGATGGACTAAAGAATTAGAATTAGTAGGGGTAGGATACAGAGCATCTAACCAAGGACAAGTTTTAGATTTAGCTATTGGATTCTCTCACAATATTGTGTTGAGTATTGCTCCAGAGGTTAAAGTTGAAACCATTTCTGAAAAAGGGAAAAACCCAATCGTTAAACTTACTTCTTTCGATAAGCAGTTGGTAGGTCAAGTAGCAGCAAAGATTCGTTCTTTCCGTAAGCCTGAACCGTACAAAGGAAAAGGAATTAAGTTTGTAGGTGAAGAATTAAGAAGAAAAGCAGGTAAATCTGCATAATTTATAGTATTATGGCATTATCAAAGCTTGAAAGAAGACAAAGAATTAAGCGTAGAATTAGAAAAATTTCTACAGGTACAGCATCTAAACCAAGATTATCTGTATTTAGAAGTAATAAAGAAATTTACGCTCAATTAGTTGATGATAACGAAGGAGTAACATTAGCTTCTGTATCGTCAAGAGATAAAGAAATTGATGCAAAAGGAACTAAAATTGAAGTTGCTGCGTTAGTAGGTAAATCTATTGCTGAAAAGGCATCTGCTGCAGGTGTAGAGACTGTTGCATTTGATAGAAATGGTTATTTATACCATGGTAGAGTTAAAGCATTAGCTGAAGCAGCTAGAGAAGCTGGTTTAAAATTTTAAGAAAATTATATTATGCAAGGATATAAAAACGTAGAAAGAGTTAAGCCAAGCGGATTAGAGTTAACAGATCGCTTAGTAGCTGTAAACCGTGTAACTAAAGTTACAAAAGGTGGACGTACTTTTGGATTTTCTGCTATTGTAGTAGTAGGAAACGGAGAAGGTGTAGTAGGTTACGGATCTGGTAAATCTTTAGATGTTGCATCTGCAATAGCTAAGGCTGTAGAAGAAGCTAAGAAAAGCTTAGTTCGTATTCCATTAATCAACGCAACGTTACCTCACGAACAAAAAGGTAAATTTGGTGGATCTAAGGTATTGTTATTACCTGCATCTCATGGTACCGGAGTTATTGCTGGTGGTGCTGTACGTGCGGTATTAGAATCAGTAGGTGTACACGATGTATTATCTAAGTCTCAAGGATCATCAAACCCTCACAACGTTGTAAAAGCAACTTTTGATGCTTTATTACAATTAAGAAACCCTGAGCAAGTGGCAAAGGAAAGAGGTATTTCTTTAGACAAAGTATTTAACGGTTAATATTGGATACCATGGAAAAAATTAAATTAACACAAGTAAAGAGCCAAATTAACCGTACGCAAGTTCAAAAAAGAACATTAGAAGCGTTAGGTTTAACTAGAATTGGAAAGGTGGTAGAACACAATGCTACTCCATCAATTATAGGAATGGTTAATAAAGTTAAACACTTAATTTCTGTAGAAGAAATTAAATAAGTTATAAAAAGATGAGTTTAAATAATTTAAAACCTGCTAAGGGTTCTGTAAAAAGTAGTAAACGTATAGCTAGAGGAGAAGGTTCTGGTCATGGAGGTACTGCTACAAGAGGACACAAGGGTGCAAAATCTCGTTCTGGATATTCTAGAAAAATAGGATTTGAAGGAGGTCAAATGCCATTACAAAGAAGAGTACCTAAGTTTGGATTTACCAATATTAACCGTAAGGAGTATAATGGTATCAATTTAGACAAGTTACAAACTTTAGTTGAAAATGGTAAGGTTACAGATACAGTTAACTTAGCTGTATTGATTGAAAATGGTTTAGCGGGTAAAAACGACTTAGTAAAAATATTAGGTGGTGGTGAATTAAAAGCTAAATTAAACGTAACTGCTCACAAATTTACAGGAACTGCAAAAGCTGCTATCGAAGCTGCTGGAGGAGAAGCTGTAACTTTATAATAACAAGATTAAGTAGATGAAGAAATTTATCCAAACTATAAAAGACATTTGGTCAATTGATGAGTTAAAAGGTAAAATTCTATTGACCTTAGGGTTGATGGCTGTTTATAGATTTATGGCTCAGGTAACATTGCCAGGTATAGATCCTCAACAATTAACAGCATTAGGAAGTAAAACTTCTGATGGTCTTTTAGGTTTATTAAGCGCATTTACAGGTGGTGCATTCTCAAGAGCTTCTATTATGGCTCTTGGGATTATGCCATATATATCAGCATCTATTGTAGTACAATTAATGGGAATTGCGGTTCCTTATTTGCAAAAACTACAAAAAGATGGTGAGAGCGGAAGAAATAAGATCAACCAAATTACTCGATGGTTAACCATTGGTATTACCATCGTACAGGGAGGAGCTTATTTAACAAGTTTACCAACCTTAGGTATTCCTCAAGAGGCATACTTATTAGGACAAGGTGGAATGTTCTGGATTTCTTCAATGATCTTATTAACTGCAGGTACTGTTTTTGCAATGTGGCTAGGAGAGCGTATTACTGAAAAAGGAATTGGTAATGGTATTTCATTATTAATTATGATTGGTATTATTGCGAGATTCCCAGGTGCATTTATGCAAGAATTAACATCTAAATACGCAGCTGGTTCTGGAGGTTTCATGATGATTCTTTTAGAAATTATTGTATGGTTGGCAATTATTTTGGCAAGCATATTACTAGTAACAGCAGTTCGTAAAATTGCAGTTCAATATGCAAGACGTACAGTAGTAGGAACGATTGACGATGCTCAAGGAGCAAGACAATACATTCCATTAAAGTTAAACTCTGCTGGAGTAATGCCTATTATTTTTGCACAAGCAATTATGTTTGTACCAGGATTAATTGCTAGAAACTCTGATGGAACTTTGCAAACTGTATTTAATGCTTTATCTGATTTTAACGGTTGGGGCTATAATATTTTATTTTGTTTATTGATTATTGTATTTAGTTATTTCTATACGGCAATTACAATTCCTACAAATAAAATGGCTGATGACCTTAAAAAAAGTGGAGGATTTATACCAGGAACTGCACCAGGTGTTGAGACTGCAGAAAAATTAGATAGTATTTTGTCAAAAATTACATTACCTGGATCTATTTTCTTAGCTTTGCTGGCTGTTTTCCCAGCCATTGTTGTTCATTTTGGTGTGCAACAAAATTGGGCACTATTTTATGGAGGTACTTCGTTAATTATTATGGTAGGTGTTGCAATAGACACCATCCAACAAATTAACTCATATTTACTAAATAGACATTATGATGGGTTAATGAAAACAGGAACTAAAAGAAGATCGACAATTTAATTATGGCAAAACAAGCGTCAATACAACAAGACGGTACAATTACAGAGGCTTTATCTAATGCAATGTTTAGAGTTGAATTAGAGAATGGTCATATTGTAACTGCACATATTTCTGGTAAAATGCGTATGCACTACATTAAGTTATTACCAGGAGATAAAGTTAAGTTAGAAATGAGTCCTTACGATTTATCGAAGGCTCGAATTACTTATAGATACTAAAATATCATACGATGAAAGTTAGAGCATCAATAAAAAAGAGAAGTGCCGAGTGCAAAATTGTGCGTAGAAAAGGCAGATTATATGTAATCAATAAAAAGAATCCTAGATTCAAACAAAGACAAGGTTAGTTATGGCAAGAATTTCAGGTATTGACATTCCAAAGAACAAACGTGGTGTAATCGCGTTAACTTATATTTTTGGAATTGGTAGAACTAGAGCTAAAGAGATTTTAGCAAACGCTGGAGTAGATGAGAACATCAAGGTTCAAGATTGGACGGATGCTCAAATCGGAGCGATTCGTGAACAAGCAGGTACTTTCACTATTGAAGGTGAGTTACGTTCAGAAATTCAATTAAACATTAAGCGTTTAATGGATATCGGATGTTTTAGAGGAATCCGTCACAGAGCTGGATTACCATTAAGAGGTCAAAGAACAAAAAATAACTCTAGAACAAGAAAGGGTAAACGTAAAACTGTAGCGAACAAAAAGAAATAATTAAGTTATGGCTAAATCTAATACAAAGACCGCTAAAAAGCGTAAAGTTATTGTTGAGTCGGTTGGTGAAGCACACATTACTGCATCATTTAACAACATCATCATTTCTTTAACTAATAAAAAAGGAGATGTAATCTCATGGTCATCTGCAGGTAAAATGGGATTCCGTGGATCTAAAAAGAACACTCCTTATGCTGCACAAACTGCTGCTGAAGATTGTGCTGCTGTAGCACACGAAGCAGGATTACGTAAAGTAAAAGTTTACGTAAAAGGACCAGGAAACGGTAGAGAATCTGCTATCCGTACTATTCACAATGCTGGAATTGAAGTATCAGAAATTATTGATGTTACTCCATTACCACATAATGGATGTCGTCCTCCTAAAAGAAGAAGAATCTAATTAATTTTTTAACACTAAAATTGGCAATTAAAGTTATCGAAGGACTAAGCCTTAATTCATAACTGCCAATTTTTTAATTTTTTACTATGGCAAGATATAACGGACCTAAAACCAAAATAGCTCGTAAGTTTGGAGAAGCTATTTTTGGAGATGACAAGTCTTTTGAAAAACGTAACTACGCACCTGGACAACACGGGTTAGCAAAGAAAAGAGCAAAACGTTCTGAATATTCTTTACAGTTACAAGAAAAGCAAAAAGCAAAGTATACGTATGGTATTTTAGAGCGTCAATTCTCTAATTTATTTAAAAAAGCTTCTGCAAGCAAAGGTATTACTGGTGAGGTTTTATTACAATTGTGTGAATCTCGTTTAGACAACACTGTATTCCGTATGGGATTGTCTAATTCTAGAAACGGAGCACGTCAATTAGTATCTCACAGACATATTACCGTTAACGGAGAAATCGTTAACATTCCTTCTTACCAATTGAAACCTGGTGATGTTGTTGGTGTAAGAGAAAAATCTAAATCACTTACTGTAATAGAAAGTAGTTTAGCTACTTCTTCTGCTGTTTATGAGTGGTTAACTTGGAATTCTGATACGAAAACAGGAACTTTTGTTACTGTACCTGAAAGACTTCAAATTCCAGAAAACATCAAAGAGCAATTAATCGTCGAGTTGTACTCGAAATAATCAATAGACACCAGTTAGCTATGGCAATATTAAATTTTCAGAAACCAGATAAAGTTATCATGATCGAGTCTACCGACTTTGAAGGTAAATTCGAATTCAGACCGTTAGAACCAGGTTTTGGTTTAACAGTAGGTAATGCTTTGAGAAGAGTATTATTGTCTTCTTTAGAAGGTTTCGCTATTACATCTTTACGCATCGAAGGAGTTGAGCATGAGTTCTCAACTGTAGAAGGTGTGGTAGAAGATGTTACTGAAATTATTCTAAACTTAAAACAAGTACGTTTTAAGCAACAGATAGAAGACACTGACAAAGAAACTGTTTCAGTATCTGTATCAGGTCAGAATCAAATCACAGCTGGTGATATACAAAAGTTTACTTCAGGATTTCAGGTTTTAAACCCAGATTTAGTAATTTGTAACTTAGATAGCTCTGTAGCGGTAAGTTTTGATATTACAATTGAAAAGGGAAGAGGATTTGTTCCTGCTGAAGAAAACAAAAAGGTAAATGTGCCTATGGGGACCATTTTTACAGATTCTATTTACACACCTATTAAGAATGTAAAATATGCTGTAGAAAATTACCGTGTAGAACAAAAGACGGACTACGAAAAATTAGTTTTTGATGTAGTAACAGATGGTTCTATCAATCCTAAGGATGCATTAACAGAAGCTGCTAAAATTTTAATTCACCACTTTATGTTATTCTCTGATGAGCGTATTACTTTAGAGGCGGATGAAATTGCAAGAACAGAAACTTACGATGAGGAGTCTTTACACATGAGACAATTATTGAAAACTAAGTTAGTTGACATGGATTTATCTGTAAGAGCTTTAAACTGTTTAAAAGCTGCTGAAGTAGAAACATTAGGAGATTTAGTATCTTTTAACAAAAACGACTTAATGAAATTTAGAAACTTTGGTAAAAAATCTTTAACAGAGTTAGATGAATTGGTAAATGTGAAGAATTTACATTTCGGAATGGATTTAAGTAAATACAAATTAGACAAGGACTAGTCTAAAAATAGTAGTAGAAGTTAAGTAGAAACACTATTTAACTTCTACTTTTTTATAGTATAAACCCCTTTCATATTTTGCTCCTCAAAAGAGTAGATGCAAGATGAAAGCTAAAATCATTTTATTATGAGACACGGTAAAAAGTTTAATCACTTAGGTAGAAAGACAGCGCATAGAAATGCAATGTTAGCAAACATGGCTTGTTCTTTAATAGAACATAAAAGAATTAACACTACGGTTGCTAAAGCAAAAGCTTTGCGTCAGTATGTTGAGCCTATTATAACAAAGTCTAAAGCAGATACTACGCACAACAGAAGAATTGTTTTTTCTTACTTAAAGAACAAATATGCGGTTACAGAATTGTTCCAACAAATTTCTGTAAAAGTAGCAGACAGACCGGGTGGATATGTTCGTATCATTAAATTAGGAAATCGTCAAGGAGATAATGCTCCTATGGCTATGATAGAATTGGTTGATTACAACGAAATTTACAACCCTAACGGTGCTAAGAAGAAAAAAACAACTCGTAGATCTAAGAAAAAAGCAGATGCTACTCAAGTAGAAGCAGCTGAGTCTACAGAATCTACGGAAGAGTAATCAAATGATTTACTTCTTGTAAAATATATAAAGGATAAACTATTTAATAGTTTATCCTTTTTTTATATTTGCAAAAATATTTTTACAATCATTCTTTGTTGAAAGCTAGCGTTGCTTAGTTGATAGTTGATAGTTGACTGTTGATAGTTTATTATCTAACAACCAACAACCAATTTCGCTTCCACCCAACAACAAAAACAACTTTTATGAAGTACAAAGAATTAAAGAAAGCAATTTTACTATTAGAAGACGGAACTATTTTTGAAGGAAAGTCGGTTGGTATTGATGGAACAACGATTGGTGAAATTTGTTACAATACCGGAATGACAGGGTATCAAGAAATTTTTACAGATCCTTCTTATTTTGGTCAAATTATGGTGGCTACCAATGCTCATATTGGTAATTATGGGGTAAATAAAGAGGAAGTAGAATCTGAAGGAATTAAAATTGCTGGGTTGGTATGTAGAAATTTTAGTTATGAATATTCGAGAGATAGAGCAGATGGTTCTTTGGAAGATTATTTTAAAGAACATGGTTTAATATCTATTACAGATGTAGATACAAGAGCGGTGGTAAGCTATATTCGTGAGAATGGAGCTATGAATGCGATTATATCTACAGAAGTAGAGAATATAGAGGAATTAAAAACAAAATTGGCTGAAGCTCCAAGTATGAAAGGTTTAGACTTAGCTTCTGTTGTTTCTACGAAAGAGCCTTATTTTTATGGTGATGAGAATGCTACGTATAAAGTGTCTGCTTTAGATTTAGGAATCAAGAAAAATATTTTAAGAAACTTAGCAAAGAGAGATTGTTATATTAAAGTATTCCCTTGTACAGCTTCTTTTGAAGAAATGGAAGCTTTTAACCCTGATGGATATTTCTTGTCAAATGGACCTGGAGATCCAGAACCTTTAAAATCTGCTCAAACAGTTGCTAAAACAATTATAGAAAAGAATTTACCTTTGTTTGGAATTTGTTTAGGACATCAAACCATTGCACTTTCTCAAGGAATTTCTACATATAAAATGCACAATGGACATAGAGGAATTAATCACCCTATTAAAAACCTACTTACAGGTAAAGGAGAAATTACGTCTCAAAACCATGGATTTAATGTAAGTAGAGAAGATGTAGAGGCTAGTAATAACGTAGAGATTACACATGTACATTTAAATGACAACACGGTTGCAGGTATTGCTATTAAAGATAAAAAAGTATTTTCTGTACAATACCATCCAGAAGCAAATCCTGGACCTCACGATGCTTCTTATTTATTCGATCAGTTTATTGAAAATTTAAAGTAAAGATATCGTATACTACGTAAACAAAAAACCATTTCTAACTAGAAATGGTTTTTTGTTTTAAGATAACAATTTAGGATCAATAGCTACATTAAATTGTTCTAATTCTTCTAAATGTTCTTTATAGTTAAAAACCTCTTTACTAAAAGCTTGTTTTCTTTGTTTATTGGTTTCTAATCTACTTTTAGATCTAATAAAACGTCTAACATCTTCAGAAGTGGTTAGTTTAAGTTTAGGGACTCTTGTGTTTTGTTTACCATTTTCGCACTTGGCAACCATTACAAAATAAGAAGAGTTACAATGTGTTTGTTCTCCGGTCTGAATATTTTCAGAAATTACCTTTATTCCAACAGTCATAGAAGTATTTCCTACATAATTCACCCTTGCTTTTAAGGTTAAAAATTCTCCTACATTAACAGGGTTTTTAAAATCTACCGTGTTTACAGATGCAGTAACACAGTATTTTCCAGAATATTTGGAAGCACATGCAAAGGCTATTTGGTCCATTAAGTTTAAAATGTACCCTCCATGTATTTTTCCACTAAAATTAGAATTAATGGGTTTCATAAGTTCTGTAATTTCTACAGCTGAATCTTGAGGGCTTTTGATATTATCTGACATATTAATTTATTGTTTTAAATATTTTTTTCGTTGAGTATCCATATCTGTTAAGCCATGTTTTATAATACGTCTGTTAATTTTTTTCTTGGCAAAGAAAGAAAACCAATCTACAAGGGGAAGAAAATCTCGGTGTCCAAGACCATCAATAATAATTAATTGTATAGATTTATCTTTAAGTATTTTACAACAGATATTGGTAGACCATAAATCATTTGCAATTATTCTATGTTTTGCCATTAGACTAATTAGTTTATCAAAAGCAGTTTGTAACTCTAAATCGGTTATTTGGTGATTAGAATTTAATAAATAATAATTCATGGTTTTAGAAACTTGATGGGTATCTTCATCAGTTATTAAATCAAAAACATAACCTTTTCCAAGATTGGTTTCAATTGCTCCATAACATTTAGAATAGAAAGGATACTCAAATTTAGCCCATTTTTTTTTACTAACTTTTATAGAATAATTAATTTCATTTTCTAATCGAGGTTGTTTAATGTCCTTTTTTTCTATTTTAACACATAAGTTAGTGTTTTTAGGATGTCTATAGCATTTTTGATACAACCCTTCAGCTATAAAATCGTTTTCTTGAATATTTACCATAATTTTTTTAATCAAGTTTTTTAGCTTCTTCCCAATACACATCCATTTCTTTTAAAGACAAGTCAGAAATATTTTGTTTATTTTTTAAGGTTTGATTTTCTAAATATTCAAAACGTTTCTTAAACTTTTTATTGGTGCGTTCTAATGCATTTTCAGGGTTGATACCCATGTGTCTGGCATAGTTTACCATGGAGAATAAAACATCTCCAAATTCAGCTTCTATTTTATCTTGATGGCCTTTTTTAAATTCCTCATTTAATTCAGATAATTCTTCTTGCACTTTTTCCCACACTTGCTCTGGATGTTCCCAGTCAAAACCTACGGCAGCAACTTTTTCTTGTATTCTGTTAGCTTTTACCATAGCAGGTAGTGCATTAGGTACTCCTTGTAAAATAGAGGTAGTTCCTTTTTCTTTTAATTTTAGTTGTTCCCAATTTTTCTTTACGTCTTCTTCATTATTTACGGTTATATCTCCATAAATGTGTGGGTGACGATGAATTAACTTATCGCAAATGGTGTTTGCAACATCGGCAATATCAAAACTGTTTTTTTCACTTCCTATTTTGGCGTAAAAAGAAATATGCAGCAATAAATCACCTAACTCTTTTTTAATTTCTTCTAAATCGTTGGCTATAATCGCATCTGCTAATTCATAGGTTTCCTCAATGGTTAAGTGTCTTAAAGATTCTAAAGTTTGTTTTTTATCCCATGGACATTTTTCTCTTAACTCGTCCATAATAGTTAACAATCTATCTATGGCTTTTAGTTGTTGTTCTCTAGAGTTCATACCTTAAAAATAAAAAGAGTTATAATGATCTATAAAAATAGATATTATAACTCTTATATAATAATGATTGTTATTTAAAAATTATTGAGCAGACTGAGCTTCTTCTAACTTTTTTAAATCTTCTTTAATGGTTTCAAAATCAAATTCTGAGTTTATTAGAATATTATACCATTGTACTACTTTTTTAATATTAGAAACATATACACGTTCTTCGTCGTACTCAGGTAAAACTTCACTAAATAAATTTGTTAATTCTGAATTAGAAGCTTTGTGACTAATAGCTTCTTTCCCTTCAAATCTTTCGTGAATAGCTAAAAACACACCACCTAAAGCAGCTTCTGTTTCGTAAGTATAAATTCCTATATCACTTAAAACACTTACATTTTGAGTGTTTCTAACAGGTGTTTTTTTTCCATCTAATAAAGAGGTAGTAATAAATCCGCCTTTTGTTTTTCCTAAAATTTCATACAATCCTGGTTTACCAGAAATTGCAATTACTTTTGTTAAACTCATTTTAAATATATTTTAATGTTATTTACCTTTTACATTGAAATGTTTCATTCTGTAATCGGCTCCAATTTTTCCTTTAGAAATTTGTTCTAATTTCTTTTTAATTAATCGTTTTTTTAAAGATGATAATTTATCTGTAAACAAAACACCTTCTATATGATCGTACTCATGTTGAAATACACGTGCAGCCAAACCTGTATAGGTGGCTTTGTGTGTGTTAAAGTTTTCGTCTTGATAGGTTACGTGTACGGTTTCGTTTCTCCAAACATCTTCTTTAATTTGAGGAATACTTAAACAGCCTTCTTCAAAAGCCCATTCGTCTCCTTCTTCAGATTCTATTTTAGCATTTATAAATACTTTTTTAAACGTACTTAAAGTTTCTTTTTCTTCTGGAGTAATCTCTTCGTCTTCAGCAAAGGGAGTCGCATCAATTACAAATAAGCGAATAGATTTTCCTATTTGCGGAGCTGCAATTCCAACTCCATTTGCATTGTCCATCGTTTCCCACATGTTTGTGATGAGTTTTGAAAGATCAGGATAGTCTTTAGTTACTTCTTTGGCTACTTTTCTTAATACTGGATCTCCGTAGGCAACAATAGGTAATATCATAATAATATGCTAAATTTCAGAAAGCAAAAGTACAAAGAATAGCTGTATACTTTAAAAAAATCCTAAAAATAAATAAAGGAATATTAGGTGTGATATGTGTGTTTAAAGTAAGTTAGAAGTTGATTTTTAGCTTTTATAATTCTTTAAACGATTGTATTTTATATAACAATCCCCCTTAAAATGAATTAGATTTTAAGGGGGATTGATTATAAAATAGTTTAACAAATTATATTGCAGATTCCATTTGTTTGATAAGTTTTTTAACCAATGTAGGGTTTTCTTTTGCAATATTTACGGATTCAGTATCTCCGTTTTTATAATCGTATAATTCTACATATAAAGGCTTTTCGTTCGGTTTTCTTCTGTCTTTCCAAACAATTAATCTATGCGTGTCTGTACGCATTGCATAGCCCATAACAAATCGTTCAAAAGTATCTCTATCCCATTTGTCTCCCATCTGTTTGGCTATTTTAGCCTCTATTTTTTTAATTAAAGGTTTAAAAAAAGTAGTTCTAAACGGAGGGGTAAAAGGTCTAGCGGCCCATTCTCTCATAGCAGGATTAGGGAACACACTAAATGCAGGCATGGTAGTTTTGTAATTAGGCCTTTTTAGCCAAGGAACTAAACTTTTACCTTCTATGTGGTTTGGTTTTTTTAAGCCTGTTAAATCACATAAAGTAGGGAATACATCTATTAACTCGACTAACGCATTAGATTTTTGACCTTGTACTTTGTTAGATACTTTAGGAGCTCTAATGATAAAAGGAACTTTGGTCGCAATTTCGTAATTGGTTGCTTTCCCCCAATATCCCATTTCACCTAAATTAAATCCATGATCGGACCATAAGACAATAATGGTGTTTTCATAAGCTCCAGAGTCTTTTAATGCTTGAATCATTTTGCCTACTTGTGCATCAATGTAGCTTACACACGCGTAATATCCATGTCTTAAATGACGTTGTAGTTTAGGAGAAAATGGAGCTGTTTTAGGTACACTAGCTCCAACTCTTACCTCTAGAGATTCTGATAGTGCCATAGATGCTCCATGAGTAGGTGGTGTTGTTTGTGTGGCTAATGGAATGTCTTTTTCGTTGTATAAATCCCAATACTTTTTAGGAGCAATCCAGTCTAAATGAGGTTTTTTAAATCCTAAACCTAAAAACCAAGGTTTATCTTCTTTAACCAATTCTTTTAACGTAACAATGGCAGATTGTGTGTTGTAACCGTCCTCATACGTTTCGTCTGGAACGTCAGCAGATTCTGTTCCAGGACCGTGAGCTAACCAATTTTTACTAATAACCTCTTTCCCATATTTTTTTTCTAGTGCAACTTTATTTTTTAAATAGATTAATTGATTCTCTGCTAACACATACCCTTTTGTAGTTTTAGGAGCATTTTTAGGTCTTTTAGCAGGAGTTATTTTTCTTGACCAAGATAGTTTTTCATCCGTGTAAATACCATGAAATACTTTACCTGTGTACACAGTTTCATACCCATTTTCTTTGAAATGTTGCGGAATGGTTTTAATACTAGGTCTATTTTCTCTAAAGTCTTGAAACAAATCAATTACATTAATTGTTTCGGGTCTAGAACCGGTCATAATACTGGCTCTAGAAGGTCCACAAATAGCTTCTTGGCAATAGGCTCTGTTAAATTGTATTCCAGAATTTGCTAGTTTATCAATATTAGGAGACTTTACAATACTAGATCCATAACAACCTAACTCGGTTTTTAAATCATCTACGGCAATAAATAACACATTAGGTTTTTTAGTTTGTGCGTAGTTAATATTATAAAAACCCAGTAAACACAACAGAAATATTTTTTTCATCTTAAGAAAATTTAATTTTATGACAAATACCTATTAAAAACAGGCTCGTCATTTTATTTAGATTTTGAGTAAATACTTAAAAGAGATTAGGATTAATAAAAATCACCTAAAACTTCTAGTTCCGTTTGGAAAGAAACATACTTTCCTGCAAATAATTTGTCTAATTTGGTATTCATATCGGCAGCGTAAGCTACGTAATATCCTTTAAACGTTTCTTTATCGGAAACGGAATATTGAATAGAAAAAGTTTTTCCTCCTTGTTCTTCTCTTACCATTACTCGTGTTAATTTAGCTCCTGTAAAACATCCTGTAGAAATCATAGAAGGTATGTGTTGTTCTTTCATATAATCTAACCATTCTTTTTCTATTTCTAATTCAATATTAGTAGTAACGTTATATATGTACATATTAAGGATTGTTTTACAGACAAAAATAGTTTTTTAAAAACAACAGCCAAATATTTAATTTCATCAATAGACGACAAAAACCTTGTAAATCCTAGGATAACAGTAAAAATAGATGTATTTTAATAGGAGATAATAACACTCCTATATGATTAAAATAGTTTTGACGTTTAGCTTCTTTTTTTTGATGACTCATCTTCTACATGCTCAAAAAGGTAAAGATTTGAGAGTGAGTTGTGTTATAATAGAAAATAAAGCAATTTTAAATGATAAAACCATCTATCCGAATCCAGCAAAAGACTTTGTAAATATAAAAACGCTTCCTAATTCCGTGGTTAAAATATACAATACAGAAGGTATCGTAATGAAGGTTTTTGACAATGTTTTTGGTGAAAGTTATATTGATGTAAGAGATTTAAACAAAGGGATGTATTATGTGAGAGTTTTTGAACCTGATACAACTCTAATTACAGGAGGCTTAGAAATAAAGTAATGCATTAAAAATTAGGTTTTCTTTTTTCTAAAAAGGCCTGTACGCCTTCTTTAAAATCAGAGGTGCCAAAACATTGACCAAACAATTCTACTTCGTTTTGTAAACCGATATTTCCATAAGTAGCATTTACAGCTTTAATGGCTTTTTTAATTGCGTTAGGAGAATTAGCAAGCATATTTTTTGCTAATGAAATACTTTTTGTAATTAACGCTTCTTGCGATACTACGTAGTTTATCAGTTTTAGATGTAAGGCTTCTTGAGCAGTAATTACTTGCCCTGTTAAAATCATTTCAAAAGCTTTACCTTTCCCTATTAATTGTGTTAATCGTTGTGTTCCTCCATAACCAGGAATTAACCCTAAACTTACTTCGGGTTGTCCTAATTTTGCGTTGTCAGAAGCAATTCTTATGTGACATGCCATCGCTAATTCCAAACCACCTCCTAAAGCAAAGCCGTTAATAGCTGCAATTACAGGTTTTGGATAGGTAGCAATTTTATTAAATAATAAATCGTGTCCTGTTTGGGAGAGTTCTTCTCCTTGTTTTTTAGAAAATGAAGAAAACTCTTTAATATCTGCACCGGCAACAAAAGCTTTGTTTCCACTTCCTGTAATAATAAGTACTCTTACATCTGTACGAGTGCTTAATTCACAAAGTAGATTACTCATTTTTTGAATTAAATGCTTGTTTAAAGCATTTAAACGTTTAGGAGCATTAATAGTGATAAAAGCAATTTTGTCTTTAATTTCTAGAAGGATAGATTCTGAATTTTCCATACACAATTTTTTACACCTTTAAGGTAAGAAATTAAATTAGGGTTTGTTAGGTAAAGTAACTTTAAAAATAGTTCCTTTATTTAAAATAGATTCAAATGTTACTTTTCCGCCATAGGTTTCTACAATGTTTTTAACCATAGGCAAACCTAATCCCATTCCACTTGTCTTCGTTGTAAATTTTGGTTCAAAAATATGTTCTTTGTCCTTTTCTTTAATCCCTTTTCCGTTGTCTTCTACGGTAATTAATACTTTATTTTTTTGATTGAAAATGGTAATTTTTATTTCTGGAGTTGTTGTAGCTTCTGTAGCTTGGATTGCGTTTTTTACCAAATTGTTTAATACTCTTGTGATTTGATTTTTGTCTAAATCGATAAAAACCTCATTGACATTTGCATTTAACTGAATTTCGTTTTCGTAAAAAATATCAACGGCACTTTTAATCACGCTAATTAATTCAATCGTTTCTATATTTTTTTGCGGCATTCTAGCAAAATCAGAAAAAGAGGTAGCAATAGAAGACATCACATCTATTTGTTGTGTTAGCATTTGTGCGTAATCTTTTACTTTTTCTCTAATACCATCTTCATTAGGGTCAAAAGTTCTTTCAAAACTTTGTACCGTTAATTTCATAGGAGTTAACGGGTTTTTAATTTCGTGAGCTACTTGTTTTGCCATTTCTCTCCAAGCTTGTTCACGTTCGCTTTTAGCCAACTTACTAGCACTTTCTTCCAATTCATCAATCATTAAATTATAGGCTTCTACAATAGAGGTAATTTCTGGAGTAATGCCTGTAGTGCTAATTTTTTCATTCTTTTTAAGGAGTTTTGTTTTTTGTAATTTGTTGGAAATAGATTGTAAAGAGCTGGTAATGTAGCTAGATAAAAAATAAGCAAATACAATAGCTAATAGTAACATGGCTCCATATACATAATACAATTTGTTTAAAAAGAGCGATAGTTGTTGTTGTTCTTGTGTATTGTCTTGTAGGTATTCAACTTTTAAAATCCCTACTTTGTTTAAATTTCGATCATTGATATAAGAGTAAGAAAGTTGAGATATTTTACCACTTTTTAAAGGAGTAGATATTTCAATTTTTTCTTCACGTTTTAATTGTAAAAGAATGTTATTGGGGATTTTTTCTTGAAAAATACGAAACCAAGGCTCGTAAGAATTTATTTTAAGCCGTCCATTTAAATCATAAATACTCATCTTCATTTTATGAACCGTAGCAATTTCGTAGATACGTTCTTTAAAAATGAATCCTAAGAATTGTTGATTTGCAGGATAGATGGTGTTTTCTAATTCGTAATTAATATTTTTTTGAGCTGCTTTTTCTTTTCTATCAAATCTAGAGTAATAATAGTCTCTAGTTTGTTTTTTGTATTGCTTAACCGTAACAACAGCAATTAAAATAGAAGCCAAACCTACTAATAATAGCATGGATAAAAATATTCTAATTCTTAAAGAAATTCTATTCATTTTTTCAGTTGAAATTTGTGGTGTTGAAATTTAGGTATTAGGTAAGCAAACCTTAAGCCAATTTAATTAATACTCTTAAAACAAAAAAGGGAAATACGGTAGTATTTCCCTTTTTTAAGATTGAATGTTGGAATAATTTATCCTACAATATTAATGATTTTACCAGGTACAATAATTACTTTTTTAGGAGTTCTTCCTTGTAATTGAGCAACTGTTTTTTCGTGAGCCATTACTGTTTTTTCAATTTCTTCTTTTGATAAATCTAAAGGTAATTCCAATTTAAATCTCATTTTTCCGTTAAATGAAACAGGATATTCTTTAGAACTTTCTACCAAGTGACTTTCATCAAAAACAGGAAAAGAAGCTGTAGAAATAGAGGTTGTATTTCCTAGTTTCTCCCATAATTCTTCGGTAATATGGGGTGCATAAGGAGAAATTAACACTAATAAAGGTGCTAGTATTTCTTTTTTATTACATTTTAATGCAGACAATTCGTTTACGGCAATCATAAACGTACTTACAGAGGTATTAAAAGAGAAGTTCTCTATATCTTCTTGTACTTTTTTAATGGTTTTATGCAATACTTTTAATTCCTCTTTTGACGGTACCTCTTCTATTCCCTGAAAGTTGTTTGCGTTGGCGTACAATCTCCATAATTTTTTAAGAAAGGAATGAGATCCGGAAATACCTGCCGTATTCCAAGGTTTAGATTGCTCTAAGGGTCCTAAAAACATTTCGAACAAGCGTAAACTATCTGCTCCGTATTCTTCACAAATACTATCTGGATTGACGACGTTAAATTTAGATTTAGACATTTTTTCTACCTCACGTCCAACAATATATTTACCCTCTTCTAAAACAAATTCAGCGTTTTTATATTCTTCTCGCCAAGCTTTAAACGCTTCCGTATCTAATTCGTTGGATGCATTTACAAAAGAAACATCTACATGTATAGGTTGTACTTTTTGATCATTAATAAGTCCTTTAGATATGTATGTTTGAGTTCCTTCTAATCGATATACAAAAGCAGAAGTTCCTAAAATCATTCCTTGGTTGATGAGTTTTTTTGCAAATTCATCTACAGGTACATATTCTAAATCGAATAAGAATTTTTGCCAAAAACGTGCATATAATAAATGACCCGTAGCGTGCTCAGAACCTCCTAAATACAAGTCTACTTCTTTCCAATACTCTAATGCCTCTTTACTAGCAAATTCGTTAGTATTGTTTGCATCCATATAACGGTTAAAATACCAAGAAGAACCTGCCCAACCTGGCATTGTGTTTAACTCCAATGGAAACACAGTTTGATGATCTATTTTATCACAAGGAACTACCTTAGCGGTTTCGCAGTCCCAGGCCCAAACCTCAGCATTTCCTAAAGGCGGTTGTCCATCTTCTGTAGGTAAGTATTTTTCTACTTCAGGTAATAGAATAGGTAGATGTTGTGAATCAATCATTTTAGGCATTCCATCTACATAATATACAGGAAAAGGTTCTCCCCAATAACGCTGACGACTAAAGACAGCATCACGCAAACGATAGTTTGTTTTCCCTTGTCCAAAGCCACCTTTTTCTAATTCGTAAATAGCTAATTTGGTCGCTTTTTTAACGGTTAATCCTGATAAAAATTCAGAATTGGTAATTTTAGCGGTTTTATCTTCACAAGCTTTTTCTGAAACATCGATACCTTCAAAAATATTTTTGATTTCGATGTTAAAATGATGGGCAAAATCCCAATCACGCTGATCTCCGCAAGGTACTGCCATTACGGCTCCTGTTCCGTAACTAGCTAATACGTAATCTCCAATCCAAATCTGAATTTTTTCTCCTGTAAACGGATGGATCGCATACGCTCCTGTAAAAGCACCAGAAATGGTTTTTACATCTGCCATTCTATCGCGTTCAGAACGTTTGGCTGTAGCTTCTACATAATTTTGTACAGCTGCTTTACAATCATCCGTTACAATTTGTGAAACCAACTCGTGCTCTGGAGCCAAGGTCATAAAAGTAACTCCAAAAATAGTATCAGGGCGTGTGGTAAACACTTCAATATCTAATTGTGGATGATTATCAACTTTAAACCTAACAGAAGCTCCTTGACTTCTTCCAATCCAATTGGTTTGAGCATCTTTTAGTGGCTGCGGCCAATCTATCGTATTTAAACCATCTAACAAACGTTGTGCATAGGCTGCAATACGCATAGACCATTGCATCATTTTTTTACGAACTACAGGATGTCCTCCACGTTCTGACAATCCATTGATAATTTCATCGTTTGCTAAAACAGTTCCTAGTGCAGGACACCAGTTTACTTCTGTTTCAGATAAATAGGTTAATCTATATTTTGCTAAAATCTGTTCTTTTTCTTTTTCAGAATATGCTTTCCATGTTGCTGCTGTAAACTCAATCACATTTTCATCACAAACAGCACTAACTTCAGTGGTTCCATGGGTTTCAAACAATGCAATTAATGTTTCTATTTTCTCCGCTTTATCTGTGGTACGGTTGTACCAACTGTTAAATAACTGTGTAAATATCCACTGTGTATGCTTGTAATATTCGGGAGTAGAGGTTCTAATTTCACGAGACCAATCAAAAGAAAAACCAATTTTATCCAATTGCTTTCTATAGGTGTTAATATTGGTTTCTGTAGTTACAGCAGGGTGTTGACCGGTTTGAATGGCATATTGCTCAGCAGGCAGTCCAAAAGAATCGTACCCTTGCGGATGCAGTACATTGTATCCTTGATGACGTTTGTAACGTGCAAAAATATCCGAAGCAATATATCCTAAAGGATGTCCTACATGGAGTCCGGCACCAGAAGGATAGGGAAACATATCTAAAGCGTAAAATTTAGGTTTGTCCGAATTATTTTCGGCTTTAAATGTTTGATTTTCTGCCCAGTATTGTTGCCACTTAGCTTCTATTTCATTAAAATTATATTCCATCCTTTGGTTTAAGTTTGATTAAAAAAAAACGAGGTGTTTTACTATGTAAAACGCAAAAATACTGTTCTCTGCCGAGAGTTAAAAATGTAAGCCTGTAAAGTTGTTTTGGATGATATTTTTTGTAAAGTATCTAAGATTATTTTGATTTTATTCTGTCGCATAAAGTTAAGTTTATCTGTTAAACTCGTTTATTTGTTGAGAATTAAGAGTACGATAATTTGTTTTTTAAATGATGGTAGAGGTTTATCATTAAAAATAGGTCTATTTATTTTGACTAGTATTTGCTAGCTTAGAAACAAAAAAACCGACAGAATTGTCGGTTTTAAGCAAAATGATTAGGTGTTTTTATAAAGAATATTTGTTTAAATACCATTCGATGGTCTTCACAATTCCAGATTCAAAATTTTCATCGGCTTTCCAATGCAATTTCGTTTCTATTTTGGTAGCATCAATGGCATAACGTCTATCGTGTCCAGCCCTATCTTCTACATAATGAATCAATTCTTTGTAACTACCTTGTTTTTTAGGATGGATTTGATCTAGGATTTCACAAATTTTATCAGCAATATAATTGTTATTGCGTTCGTTTCTTCCTCCAATATTGTACACTTCTCCCGGAATTCCATTGTGATAAGCCAAATCAATTCCTTTGCAATGATCTAGCACATACAACCAATCTCTAATATTTTTACCATCCCCATAAATAGGAATAATTTCATTGTTTAATGCTTTTCTAATCACGGTAGGAATTAATTTTTCATCATGTTGTTGAGGTCCGTAATTGTTAGAACAATTGGTAATTACGGTATTCATACCATAGGTGTGGTGATAACTACGTACTAGCATATCGCTACTTGCTTTAGAGGCACTGTAAGGGGAATTGGGTGCATACGGAGTTGTTTCTGTAAACAAGCCTGTTTCTCCTAAAGTTCCATAGACTTCGTCTGTAGATACATGTAAAAACGTACAATCTTTATATCCATCTTTAAATACAAAAGGCTTGTCCATCCAATGTTTGTAGGCAACATCTATTAAAGTAAACGTTCCATTTACATTGGTCTCTATAAATACACTTGGGTTGTTGATAGAGTTGTCTACATGAGATTCTGCTGCAAAATGAATAACTCCCTGTATATCATGTTCCTTAAAAATAGATTCAATCAATTTTCGATCACAAATATCTCCCTTTATAAAGGTATGTCTTGGGTGATTTTCTACACTTTTTAAATTTTCTAAATCACCAGCATAGGTTAGCTTGTCTAAGCTAATTAAATGGTAATTTGGATGAGATGCTATAAAGTGATATATAAAGTTAGAACCGATAAAACCAGCGGTTCCAGTAACTAGTAGTGTTTTCATGATAATTTATTTAAACAGTTCGTTAGCGATGTTTTCCAATGTGGAATTTCAATACCAAAGGTGTTTTTAATTTTTGATTTGTTCATTAAGCTAAACAAAGGTCTTTCTGCTGCCGTAGGGTAGTCTTTTGTTTGGATAGGTAAAACGTTACAAGTTGTTTTAGTTTGTTTAAAAATTTCAAAAGCAAAATCGTACCAAGTACAAACTCCTTCATTTGAATAGTGATAGGTTTCTACTTGCTTGTTGTGAATAGCAGGAAGAATGTCTAAAATAGTTTTAGCCAAATCATAAGCATAAGTGGGCGTTCCTATTTGATCTGCAATAATGTTCAATTGGTCTCTGTCTTGAGCTAATTTCAACATGGTTTTTACAAAGTTGTTTCCAAAAGAAGAATACACCCAAGAAGTTCTAATAATGATAGAATTTTTAGGATTATTACGAATCATGGCTTGTTCTCCTAGCCATTTTGTTTTTCCGTAAACATTGATAGGGTTAGGAGTATCCTCTTCTAAAAACGCTTGATGGTTAATACCATTAAAAACATAATCTGTAGAAATATGGATTAACTGTATGTTGAGTTCTTTGGCAACAGAACTTAAATAATCTGTAGCTATATGGTTTACCGCATTGCAAATATCTGTTTGCTCCTCTGCTTTGTCTACAGCGGTATAGGCAGCACAATTGATAATGCTAGTGATGTTGTTTTGCTTACAAAATTCAGTAATAGCAAGTAAGTTTGTAATGTTTAATTTAGTTACATCTGTAAAAACAAATTGGTATTGAGAGTAAGATGTAGCTAAACTCTGAATCTCGGATCCTAATTGTCCGTTGGCTCCAGTAACAAGAATGTTATTCATAGTAATTTGTAGTGTAGTCTAATAACTCAGCGTGTTTAAGGATAGGGTTTTGAGTGTCTTTTTCAGACAACACAAATTCACTTTCGTTTAATTTCCAGTCAATTTGTAAACTAGGATCATTAAAAGCAATACCTCGGTCGTTTTCAAAACTATAAGGGGCATCTACTTTGTAACTAAATATAGCCGTATCACTAAGCACAATAAAACCATGTGCAAACCCTTTAGGTACTAACAATTGTTTTTTGTTTTCGGCAGACAATTCTACAGCTACGTGTTGTCCAAACGTAGGAGAGCCTTTACGAATATCCACCGCAACGTCTATTACTTTACCTTGTATTACTCTTACTAATTTGGTTTGCTCAAAACCATTGATTTGATAATGCAGTCCTCTTAAAACACCTTTAGAAGAGCTAGATTCATTGTCTTGGCAAAAATTGATTTTGTATCCTAAAAATTCTTGTAAAGGAGCTTCTTTAAAAGATTCCATAAAATAACCTCTATGATCTCCAAACACTTTGGGTTCACAGATAATAACATCGGGGATTTGGGTGCGTGTATAGTTCATTTATTGATTGGCTCTTCTAATTAAATATTGTCCGTATTCGTTTTTATACATTTCTTTACCTAGTTTGATGAGCTGTTCTTTGTTAATATAACCTTCTTCGTAAGCAATTTCCTCAATACAAGCGATTTTTAAACCTTGTCTCTTTTCTATAGTGTGAATAAAGTTAGAAGCTTCTAACATAGACTCATGCGTTCCTGTGTCTAACCAAGCATAGCCTCTTCCCATTACCTGTACATTTAGTTTTTGTTGCTCTAAATAGGCTTGATTGATAGTAGTGATTTCGAGTTCTCCTCGTTCACTGGGTTTAATTTTTTCTGCAATTTTTACTACGTTATTCGGATAAAAATACAAGCCAGAAACAGCATAATTACTTTTTGGGTTTTTGGGTTTTTCTTCAATACTTAATGCGTTCTTTTCTTTGTCAAATTCAACGACTCCATATCTTTCAGGATCACTAACATAATATCCAAATACAGTAGCACAATTATCCTTAGTGGCACAATTGATAGAGTTATGTAATAAGGAAGAGAATTTAGGTCCATAAAAAATGTTGTCTCCTAATATTAAAGCAACATCATTAGTTCCTATAAATTTTTTACCGATAATAAACGCTTGAGCCAAACCTTCTGGTTTTTCTTGAATTTCGTAACTAAGCTGTATTCCTATTTGTGTTCCGTCTCCTAAAAGGTTGATGAAACGTTTTTGATCTTCTGGAGTGGTAATAATTAAAATATCTTTGATACCCGCTAGCATTAATACCGATAACGGATAGTAAATCATAGGTTTGTCGTAAATAGCCAACAATTGTTTGGAGGTTGCCTTAGTCAATGGATACAATCTTGTTCCCGAACCTCCTGCCAATATAATTCCTTTCATAATAACGATTGTTTACGATCTAAATAAGTTTGTAATATAATAGTAGCACTTATTTTATCAACTAATTTTTTGTTTTGTCTTTGTTTCTTTTTTAAACCTCCAGCAATCATTGCATCAAAAGCTAGTTTGGAGGTAAATCGTTCATCTATTCTAACAATTGTTACATTACCGAAAGTTGCTTTGCACTTGTTTAGAAATTCTTGAATATAAATTTCAGATTCACTGTGAGTTCCATCCATTTGTTTGGGTTCTCCCACAACAAAGGTGTCAATGCTTTCTTGTTTCACCAATTTTTGTAAATAGGGAATCAATTGTTGGGTGTCTACCGTATCTAAGCCAAAGGAAAAAGTGTTAGACTCATCAGTAATGGCTAAACCTGTTTTTT
>CALHCC010000140.1 GCA_937930675.1 uncultured Flavobacteriaceae bacterium | reverse complement strand
AATTTTATTTTAGCACTCTTGTTTGTATTACTCATCTTTTTTCTTCAGTAAGTTGATTAGTTTTTTAAACGGAAGCAAAATTACATCAAATTTTATGAATCCCATATCTTTTGAAGCTCTTATCGTAAAAATAAAAGCTAGGGGAGTCATTATCAAAGTACCTAACCATCCTCCCATAAGTGCTGTAATACTACTTTCTTCTGCCAAGTTTTTCCCAAAAGTATTGGTAAAGTAATACGCAACGTAAATAATAATTGCCACTACCATAGGCATTCCAAAACCTCCTTTTCTAATTAAAGAACCTAATGGAGCTCCAATGTAAAAAAGCAATAAACAGGATAGGGCACTGGCTAGTATAAAATGAAATTGATAATCGTGGTTGTTTAAATTTTTTCGTCGTCGTTTAAAATAATCTTTATATCCTTTAATATTTTTTAATTTGTTTTCTACCGCGGTACTTGTGTTTTTTAATACTTGTACTTGTTTTTTTAAATTAAAGTTTTCTAGAATGTTTGCTTGTAATTTTTCTTTTGTTGATAAGGCTAAAGTATCGTTTAAAGATGTTGCACTAACGCTTGACTGCATGGATTTAAATTTAATATCTAAATACTGATCATAAGAAGTTTTTAAACTATCAGAACTTTTTTTAAGTTGTCCCATGTTTTTCATGGTGTAATGATGCTTGTATTTTTCTTGTTCTAAATCCTTACTAGTTAAATCAGAAATATCAATATTTACGGTGTACTTCTTAAATTTAGCCATGGACGATGGCATTTTAAGTCTATCTTCTAGCTTTTTTTTACTACTGGTATGATCTTCAAAATAGTACCCATCTTCTAAAATTAAAGTCATGTACTTACTTCCTTCTTCGGTAGTTATTTTTCCTTTTTTCGCAGTAATGGTAATATGGTCTTCTTTTAATCCTTTGGTATCAATAATTAAAACATCTTTTAACAAGTTGTTTTCTTCTCCATATTTTTTGGCAAACTTAATACTGTAACCTGGTATTTCATTGTTAAAACTACCCTCCACCAAAGCCAATGTAGGCTGTGTTTTTTTAATATTTAAAATTAAATTTTTTTGTTTTAAAGTAGCGTAAGGATATACGTAGTTAATAATTAAAAAATTGGCAAAAGAAATAATACCTACCGTAACCATGAGAGGTCTAAGAAACCTAAAAAAAGAAATTCCACCAGACTTAATAGCAGCAAGCTCATAATTTTCCCCCAAATTCCCCATAGTCATGATGGAAGACAGTAACACAGAAATAGGTAATGCCTGCGAGGTAACTAACAAACAGGTGTACCATAAGAATTTAAAAATAATGATAATCTCAATTCCTTTTCCAGCAATATCATCAAAAACCAACCATAGTATTTGCATAACTAATACAAACATTACAATTAAAAAAGAGGCAATAAAGGGAACTAAAAAGTTCTTGATTAGATATTTGTCTAGCGTTTTCAACGGTACTTAAAACTTATTCGTTAATATAGTAGTTTAACGCTTGGTATTTACTTTTATCAAACACAAAAGTATTAGCATCTAAATTTTGATTGGTTTTATAACTGGTAATTTGAAAACTAGTATTGGTGTTGTTTTTACCTACTTCAGTTAAAGATACAATTTGATTTTTAGTAGTATCTACTCCTAAAATAATATGAGAGACCTCTTTAGATTCTTGTGTAGGTGTTAATTTTATAAATTGTGTAACTCCTGCTTTTTTTGCTAATACATAAGAATAGCCTTCTTTGTAAAAAGAGAGTAGTTTAGAGGGGGTTAAACTATCGTCTTCTATATCATTAGCATTGGTAATGTTAATTTCTTCGTTTTCTGGGGAAATTACATAGCTGTTTACTTCATCAAAAAGAATAATATTGTCTAAATAGTTTAATACGTATTTATTCCCTTGAATGATGGCAGAACCTTTACTAGATTGTTTGATGTTTACAACGGTGTTTTCTAAGGTATGTGTAAACTCTAAAGCAATATTTTTTTGTGATTCTATATTAGTAGATAGCTTTTTTAATATTTCTTCTGCTTTTGTAGAATTTTGAGCAAATGTTACTGTACTTGTAAATAAGGTAATTAATATAATTAGTGTGTTTTTCATTCTAGTTGTTTTTTTCGTTGGCTAATAATTGTTCTAGAGCAATTAAATCTGGTACTAAAACTTGTCTGGCTTTACTTCCTTCAAAAGCACCTACAATACCAGCTGCTTCTAATTGGTCTATTAATCTACCTGCTCTGTTATAGCCTAATTTTAATTTTCTTTGTAGTAAAGAGGCAGAACCTTGTTGTGCGGTTACAATTACTTCGGCAGCCTCTTTAAACAATTTATCTCTATCTTGTATATCAATATCAAGTTCTGTACCATTTCCGTCTTCTCCTACATATTCAGGTAGTTGATAAGCTTCTGGATAGGCTCTTTGAGAACCAATAAAATCGGTTATTTTTTCTACTTCTGGAGTATCTACAAAGGCACATTGTACACGTGTTAAATCGTTTCCGTTAGAATACAATAAATCTCCACGTCCAATTAATTGATCGGCTCCTGGAGCATCTAAAATGGTTCTAGAATCTATTTTAGAAGTCACTCTAAAGGCTACTCTTGTAGGGAAATTGGCTTTAATAATTCCTGTAATAACGTTTACAGACGGTCTTTGTGTGGCTACAATTAAATGAATACCAATAGCACGAGCCAATTGTGCCAAACGAGCAATAGGTGTTTCTACTTCTTTACCCGCAGTCATAATTAAATCTGCAAATTCATCAATTACCAAAACAATGTAAGGCAAAAACATGTGTCCGTCATTAGGATTTAATTTACGAGCCTTAAACTTCTCGTTATACTCCTTAAGATTACGTACCATGGCATTTTTAAGCAAATCGTAACGATTGTCCATTTCTATACACAAAGAGTTAAGTGTGTGTACTACTTTGGTGGTATCGGTAATAATGGCTTCTTCTGTATCGGGTAATTTTGCTAAATAATGACGTTCTATTTTGTTAAATAGTGTTAGTTCTACTTTTTTAGGATCTACCAATACAAATTTTACTTCGGCAGGATGTTTTTTGTAGAGTAGGGAAGTAAGTACAGCATTTAATCCTACGGACTTTCCTTGTCCGGTAGCACCGGCCATTAACATGTGTGGAGCTTTTGCTAAATCAAACGTAAAGGTTTCATTAGAAATGGTTTTTCCTAAAGCAATAGGTAATTCCATTTTAGATTGTTGAAACTTGTTAGAAGCAATCACAGAGTTCATAGAAACAATGTTCGATTTTTTGTTGGGAACTTCTATACCAATGGTTCCTTTTCCTGGAATAGGAGCAATGATACGGATTCCTAATGCCGATAAAGACAAGGCAATATCATCTTCTAAGTTTTTAATTTTAGAAATACGAATTCCTGCTTCTGGAACTATTTCGTAAAGTGTAATTGTAGGACCTACGGTGGCTTTAATTTTGTCAATCCCTATTTTATAATTGTTAAGGGTTTCTACAATTCTATTTTTATTGGCTTCTAATTCTTCTGCATCTACAGAAATACTATCGTCAAATTCTCGTAATAAATTTAGTGTAGGGTATTTAAAGTTTCCTAAATCTAAAGTGGGATCAAACTCTCCAAAATCTTTTACCAACTGATCCGAAAGATTGTTGGTGGTTGTTTCTTCTACTTTAGGTTGTTCTACCGCAATGGTTAAAGGTTCTTCTTTAACTTCGGAAACTTCTAATTCTGTTGTTTCTTCTTTTTTGATGGTAGAAAAGTTAGAAATGGTTGGTTTGGTGTTTTTAACTGCCATTTCAAATGAAGAAACGGAATCTTTTGTGGTTACCTCTTTATTTTCTTCAAACTCATCTAAAGATATAATATTTTCTTTTACCACTTTTGTGTCTGTGGATGCTGGTGGTGTTTCTGTAATAATCTCTTCATTAACAAGAGCAGTAACTTTTTGAGAAGTTACGTTTTCTTCTTGTTGCTGTTCTGAATTGATGTTTTCAATATCAGATTTAATGTCTTCTAGAATTTCTTTTTTAGGGAACCAACTCTTAATTTTTTCTGGAGTAATTTTAAATCGAATCACTAAATAGGTAGCGTATCCAAAAATTAAAATGATGGCCAATCCAAATTTGGCTAAATAAGGAACTAAAAAAAGATTTAATTCTACTCCTACAATCCCTGCTATTAAGGCGTTTTTATTTGCTAAAAAACCAAGTGTGGTAGATGTCCAAACTAAGCCTAACAAAGCCCAATTCCAAGATCTTGTTATTTTTCTAATCGGAATTTTTAATAAAACATACAGTCCTGTAAAAAATAAAAGAATAGGAATGCTAAGAGCTGCAATACCAAAACCCTCATAAATAAAAAAGTGACTTACATGAGCTCCTACTTTTCCTAATAAATTTTGAGCCATTATGGTTTTGTCTCCAAAACTATCCAACGTACTCTGATCTTGTTTCCAAGAAAAAAAGAAGGAAATAAAAGAGGCAAATAAAAATATACCTAATAAAGCAATAAACAACCCAAAAACAGTTTGCGTTTGTCTGTTGTTAACAAATGCTAGAAGTCTAATTTTTAATGAATTGGTTTTTGTAGTATTTGAGCTTGCTTTTTTGGGCATTGATCTCTATTATTTTTTTGATTAGCAAATATACAGAATTACATAGAGTAGTATTGTATTATTTTAGGGATATAGATAAAGCCAACAACGGTAGCTCCAAAAATCCCCGATAAAAGTACAGCTCCTGCACTAATATCTTTAATCAGCCCAATTTTTTTATCGAAATTGGGCTGTATATAATCTGCTATTTTTTCTAAGCATGTATTTAGTGCTTCTACGCTAATTACCAATCCAAAGGCTACATATTGAAACATCCATTCTATAACAGATAATTGAAATAAGACACCTGTAATAGTTAAAATAATTAAATTAAAAACATGAACTTTAATAGCATTTTCTGTTTTTAACAAATGCACAAGTCCCTTAAAAGCATATTGTAAACTGTAAATACGGTCTTCGATAATGTTTTTTCGTTTAATTTTCATAAAAATAGACCTTTACTATGCAGTTATAAGGCTGCTAAAGCTTGTTGATAATTAGGTTCGTCTACCGTTTCTGTTACTTGCTCTGTATAAATAACTTCTCCTTCTGTATTAATAATAACAATAGATCGAGAGAACAATCCTTTTAAAGGGCCGTCTGTAAAAGTTAGCTGATAGTCTTTTCCAAAATCACCATTAATGTCCGATAAACTTAACACATTGTCTATTCCTTCGGCACCACAAAAGCGTGCATGGGCAAAAGGTAAGTCTTTAGAAATACACAGTACTTTTGTGTTTTCTAATTCAGAAGCTTTGGTATTAAATGTTCTAACAGACGTAGCACAAGTACCTGTGTCTACACTAGGAAATATATTTAAAATGATGTTTTTACCTTTAAAATCTGATAAACTTATGTCGGATAAATCCGTATTGGTTAATGTAAAATTAGGGGCTTTAGTTCCTATTTTAGGTAAGTTACCTAAGGTATTAAATGGATTGGATTTTAAAGTTACGTGTGCCATTATTTTGTTGTTTTTTGTGTAAATAAATATATAAAAAAAGCCCTTAACAGAGTTAAAGGCTTGTATAATTATATGATGAAATATTTTAAAGCTTTACTAAAGAGTTTTCAGAATTGGCATATTCGTTAAAAACAAACGCATCTGGTTCGTTATCATTTAGATACTCTCCATTCGAAAGGAATTTATATTCGTATGATTTTTCAACGTCTAAGTCTACGACTACTTTAAAAACTCCGTTTTTTAATTTTTTCATGGGAGTTTTGGTTGCATTCCAATCATTAAAATCTCCCACTAAAGCTAATTCTTTTAACTCTGGTGCTGGGTATGCAAAAGTTACTTTACAAACAGGTTTGCTCTTTAAAAATTTTTTAGATATCGCCATAATTCAATTTTTGTTGCTAACAAAACTAATAATATTTCTCACATGATAAAGTGTTTTTTATGCAAACCTGTTGATTTTTAAGGATTTGTTAATTTTAAAGTTTTAACATTAGTTTATTGTTAAATATAAAGGATGTTTTTTTGAGCAATGCTATAAATTAATAATCATTTAAAATAAAGATGGAATGAGTCTTGTAATTTTTTTATCTTTATTCGACATTATAATAGAAATAAAGTGTTCTAAAAATAAAGCGTTAGTTAGATGATTGATACCGTAGTGAAGAATCTTGAGAGAGGAAAATATTTGTTAGAAAATATAAATGATAAAAAATATAGTGATACATCCATAGCACCTTACTACTCTAGTATTGGTGGGCATTTTAGACATGTATTGGATGTTTTTAATTGTGTTTTTAAAGGATTAGCTTTAGGAAATACCATAGATTTAACACAAAGAGAAAGAAATCTTAAAGCTGAAACTTACACTAAAGATGGATTGAGTTATTTAAAAGATATTACTGATCGTCTTAAAGAATTAGAGAATGTAGACCTTGGTCAAGAAGTGAATTTAGTAGATGATTTAGGAAATGGATGTTGCACTATTAAAACTACTTTAGAGGGAGTTTTAGTACAAGCACACAGTCATGCAATTCATCATTTTGCTACTATTGGCTATATGATGCATGTATTAAAAATTCATTTGCCTATGGACAGTTTTGGAATTAACCCTACAACACCCAAAGCCAAACTTGCTATTGCAGATAAATAGTGGGTTTTTATTGAGATAGGTTATGTAATGAAGGAAATAGACAAGTTTTATTTAGAGAAACAAGAACCTATTAAAAGTTGTCTATTGGCTTTAAGAACTGTGATTAGTAATTATCATTCTGATTTTGAACAAAGATGGTATTATTGGTTGCCTTGTTTTATGTATAAAAAACAAATCTTTTGTTATTTATGGATAGATAAAAAAACACAGTTTCCATACATAGCGATAGGAAAAGGGATTCAACTAAAACATCCTGAATTGATTCAAGGAAAAAGAACGTTCACAAAGCTTTTAATGATAGATCCTAATAAAGATATTCCTGTAGCAAAAATTTATACCATTGTTGAGAATGCTATGCAATTATATTCTTAAAAATTATTGTTCAAATAAATAGTTTAACAATGTTTTAATTCCCCAAAAAAATAAAAGAATAGTTAGAGCAGCCAACAAAAATCCTATGTACAAAATAAAATGGATGTCTGCTTTTTGCTGCGCTTTAAAACCGATGTTTATAACCACAGGACTAAGAACAAGTAAAGGTAGGGTAGCGGCCATTATTTTAATTCCTTTATTTAGCGTTTGCTTTTTTGTATCCATTACTTTTTATAGTTGTTTATAGCGTTTCTTACACTTCCGTGTGTTAATAAAAGTTCTTTAGCAATATGGTAATCAATACCAATTTCACTCACAATCATTTTGGTTCCTCTGTCTACTAATTTATCATTAGACAATTGCATGTCTACCATTTTGTTACCTTTTACCTTCCCAAGTAAAACCATTACACTTGTACTAATCATATTTAAAACCATTTTTTGTGCAGTACCTGCTTTCATTCTAGAGCTACCGGTAACAAATTCTGGACCTACGGTAACAACAATAGGGAATTTTGCGACTTTATCTAATGGACTATTTTGATTCATGGTAATACAACCTGTTGTAATATGATATTTGTTACAAGTTTCTAGTGCTGCAATTACATAAGGTGTGGTTCCAGAAGCTGCAATTCCAATAACTACATCTTTTTCATTAATACCGTGCTGTTGTAAATCTATCCAACCTTGTGTTGTATTGTCTTCGGCATTTTCTACAGCTTTTCTAATTGCGGTATCTCCACCAGCTATTAAACCCAAAACCAAATCAAAAGAAACTCCAAAAGTAGGAGGGCATTCAGAGGCATCTAAAATTCCTAAACGTCCACTGGTACCAGCTCCCATATAAAAAAGTCGCCCCCCATTTTTAAGTTTATCAGCAATAACTTTTACCAGAGCTTCTATTTCTGGAATCGCTTTTTCTACAGCCAAAGCTACTTTTTGGTCTTCTTTATTAATGTTTTGTATCAATTCTAAAGCAGACATGTTTTCTAGTTCTGAGTATAAAGAATCTTGTTCGGTAGTTTTTATAAAGCTCATACTGGTGTTGTAATTTTAAATAGATTATTTAGGGATAGTAAAGTTTTTGGTTGTAAATTGATTGATAGAAAAATAACCCAATGCAAAATTATCGGGGTCTGTAGTGTTTATAATATTTCCTCTTATTAGGGCAGGTGCTGTAGAAAAAGGACCGCCACCATTGTCTATTTGTGTGAGTATTTTGTTTAAAAAATTAAAATGTTTTCTACTAATTCCATACAAAGTAAAATCTATTTGTTGTTTTGTAGAAGTTTCGTCAACAAAAGTAGGGATGTTTATGATGTTTTCTCCAGGAATTTCAGAATAAAACTCATCATTAAAAGTATCTAATTCTGGAATACTTTTGCTTCCGTTGTTTTTAATCTCTTCGGTTTGTATTAAGTAAAAATTATCAACTCCTATTTCATTTTCAAAATTAACACGAATTTCTATGGTATCGTCATTAAAAAAAGAAGCATCCCTAGAGGTAATTTCATCAATAGCAACAATACTGTTATACGTATCTTGTGCTTGGTAGGTTTGTCCATCAATAGTAATCGATAAAAAATAAGTTTCTCCAACAGTAGGTGTTTTAAAATCTACAGCAGTGTAAATACCATCTATCGTACCCTCTGCATCAGCTGGATTATCATCAAAAAAAGTACCCATAGAGTTTCCTGCAATATCGGTAACAAGTACTGTGGCACCCAATACAGGTTCATAATCTTGGCTGTAAAAGTCTGCAGTTCTGGCAATGGTAATGCTTTGCGTTGCAGATGCTATGTTTGGATCTTTAGAGATATCCATATTGGCTTCAATAAAAATTCTTGTTTCGGTGTTGTCTATAATTTCATCAATAAAAACCTCTTTGGTACAAGAGCTAGTGAATATGAACAATAGGAGGATATAGATATAATTTTTCATGAGATTTAAAATTTAAAATTAAAGGTAACAGCAGGTAAAATTCCAAAGATAGAGAGCCTTTCGGTGGTGTTTCTTCCGGTATCAACATCTTGTCCAAAAATGACAGAAGACCAGTTTTGACGATTGTAAAGGTTGTAAATACTAAATACCCATTCTCCTTTAAATTTTTTGTTTTGATATTTTTTAGGTTTATAGGTAGCTGCTACATCTATTCTGTGGTAGGATGGAAGGTTAAAGGTGTTTCTAGGTCCAAAAGTAGGAATGGTTCTGCCTCTAAATTGATAATTTCCTGTAGGAAAGGTAATGGGTTGACCTGATTGAAATGAAAAGTTGGAGTTAAATTTCCATTTTTTAGAGGCTTTGTAACTTAATAATAAAGAAACATCGTGTGTTTTGTTGTAAGGAGTAGCGTACCAATCTCCATTGTTAATTCCTGTTTCTACAGGGGTTCTTCCTTGTGCCCGTTGTTCTGATCTAGACAAGGTATAGCTAATCCATCCTTGAAATTTACCAGTTTCTTTTTTTAGCATAAATTCCAATCCATAAGCTCTCGCCTCACCATTTAAAACAATAGTTTCTATGTATTCTTGTGCTACTAAATCGGCTCCATCAATATAATCTAAACGATTGTTTACTGTTTTTCCAAATACTTCTGTAGTTAAGCTATATTTTCCATTAAAATCTTTGTTGTACCCTAAGGCAATTTGATCGGACAATTGCGGTTTGATATGTCTACCACTAGGAGTCCAAATGTCTAGGGGGGAAGGGGATTGTGTGTTAGAGATTACATGTAAATATTGAGCCATTCTTTGGTAACTAGCTTTAAAAGAACTATGGTCTGTAACAGCATATGCAATAGAAAATCTAGGTTCTATATTTATGTAGTTTTTTTGAACAGTACCTCTACTAATATCTTTTTGATTAATGGGATCGGCAGATTCGTAGACTCTTAAATCTTCATCATAAACAACAGGGGTAGTGGCATAGGTATTTACAGCATCTTCTCCCAAACGAACAAAATTAGACAAGCGAACACCATATCTTACATCAATTTTATCGGTTATTTGATGTTCTACATCTATGTACAAACCAGATTCTATAGCGTATTTTTTGGGAATCTGATTTTCAGCAATTCCACTATCATTTCTATTAGGTTCTATTTTACCAGGGTTAAATTCATAAAAAGTGGAGTGAATTCCGAAATTGATAGCTACATTATCGTTAAAATATTTTTTAAAGTCGTACTTAAGATCGATGTTTTGCAATCCAGAATTCCATTCAAAACCTACAGGATCTAATTCTAAACCATAAAAGTAATTGCTGTAGATTAAGGATAGATTGGAGAATAATTGACTGTTAAAGATATGATTCCATCTTAAATTTGCCACCGAATTTCCGTAGGTGTTTACAAACGCGTCAGATAATGAAAAAACATCTCTACCAAAATAACCTGATAGGAATAACTTATTATTTTTATCTATTTCCCAATTTAGTTTGGTGTTTAAATCATAGAAAAAGGCAGTGTTCTCGTTGTCGGGTTGTACTAGTGGAATAAATATATCTGCATACGATCTTCGTCCGCTTATAAAGAAAGAAGCTTTTTCTTTTTTTATAGGACCTTCCAGTGTTAATCTAGAGGAAATAAGACCAATACCTCCGTTGGCATGAAAGCCGTATTTGTTTCCTTCTTTTTGACGAATATCTAACACCGATGATATTCTACCTCCATATTTAGCAGGAGTACCTCCTTTATAGAGTTTTAAATCTTTAATAGCATCGGCATTTACTACAGAAAACAAGCCGAATAGGTGAGAGGTATTGTACAACGTAGCCTCGTCTAATAGCACCAAGTTTTGGTCTGCTGCACCTCCTCTAACATTAAAACCAGACTGACCTTCTCCCGCAGTAGTAACCCCTGGAAGGGTGGTGATGGATTTAATAACGTCTACTTCTCCTAAAATGGCGGGAATTTCTTTAATGGTTTTTACTTCCATTTTATTTACGCTCATTTCTGCTTTTTTAATACTTACTTTTTCTGTGTACGCAGAAATCACCAATTCTTCTAAATTTTCTGCGTTTTCTTGTAAATTTACATTAAGTGTGGTGTTTTCGGTAAGATTGATACTTTGGTTAAAGTTGTTATACCCTAAATAAGAAATCTGTAAATTGTGTTCTCCTTTGTTTAGTGTAAAAGAATAAAAACCGTATTCGTTGGTAACGGTTCCTTGCCTAGTATTTTTTTCTATAATACTTACACCAATTAATGTTTCTCCAGAATTTACATCTTTTACAACTCCTGTAATGGTATATTTTTCTTGAGCAATACTTAAAAAGGTAGTAATACTAAACAAAAATAGAAATCGTACTTTTTTTAGTGTCATTGTTTTGTTTTTTATGCAAATTAAAGGTTTTACAAGCTTTCTAAAGGTTCATAAGAAGCAATGGTACTTTTTTGTAATGATTTTTGATACGTTTTTTTGTAAACCGAGGGTAACATTCCTGTTTC
>CALHCC010000139.1 GCA_937930675.1 uncultured Flavobacteriaceae bacterium | reverse complement strand
CTCTACCAACTGAGCTACGCCCGTAAAAGAAAGGAGCTTAAAACTTTAGAAGTAGTAAGCTCCTTTATGTATTAATATTTTATAAAAATATTATAAAATTTCAGTTACCTGACCAGCTCCAACTGTTCTACCTCCTTCACGAATTGCAAAACGTAAACCAACATTCATTGCAATTGTAGAGTGTAAATCAACAGTAATTGTTAAGTTATCTCCTGGCATTACCATTTCTACTCCATCAGGTAAGTTAATAGTACCTGTTACATCTGTTGTACGCACATAAAATTGTGGACGGTAGTTGTTATGGAATGGAGTATGACGTCCACCTTCTTCTTTCTTTAAGATATACACCTCAGCTTTAAATTTATCGTGTGGAGTTACAGAACCTGGCTTACAGATTACCATCCCTCTTTTAATTTGAGATTTTTCAATACCTCTTAATAAGATACCTACGTTATCTCCAGCTTCACCTCTATCTAATATTTTACGGAACATCTCAACTCCTGTAATTGTAGAAGTTAATTTTTCAGCTCCCATACCAATAATATCAACACCTTCACCTGTTAAAGCAACTCCAGTTTCGATACGTCCTGTAGCAACAGTACCACGACCTGTAATAGAGAATACATCTTCAATCGGCATTAAGAAATCTTTATCAATTTCTCTTACTGGCTCTTCAATCCAAGCATCAACAGCAGCCATTAATTCAACGATAGTTTCAACCCATTTTGGCTCATCATTTAATCCACCTAAAGCAGATCCTTGAACTACAGGAGTATTATCACCATCATAGTCATAGAAAGATAATAAATCACGAACTTCCATGTCTACTAACTCTAACAACTCTTCATCATCAACCATATCCACTTTGTTTAAGAAAACAACAATACGTGGAATACCTACCTGACGTCCTAATAAGATGTGTTCACGAGTCTGAGGCATTGGTCCATCTGTAGCAGCAACTACTAAGATAGCACCATCCATTTGAGCAGCACCAGTTACCATGTTCTTAACATAATCGGCGTGACCTGGACAGTCAACGTGAGCATAGTGACGGTTTTCAGTTTCATACTCTACGTGAGAAGTGTTAATAGTAATACCTCTCTCTTTTTCTTCAGGAGCGTTATCGATAGTATCGAAATCTCTTACTTCTGCACCTGTAATTTTAGCTAATACAGTAGTAATAGCAGCAGTTAAAGTAGTTTTACCGTGGTCAACGTGTCCGATTGTACCGATGTTTAAGTGCGGTTTCGAACGGTCAAATGTTTCCTTTGCCATGATTATTAATTTTTAATTCTTAGTTATTATAATTAGTGTTTATTTTAAAACCTTTTATCTTGAGCCAATGACGGGACTTGAACCCGTGACCTCATCCCTACCAAGGATGCGCTCTACCAACTGAGCTACACCGGCTTGGTTTTTCTATAATCTTGAGCGAGAGACCGGGTTCGAACCGGCGACATTCAGCTTGGAAGGCTGACGCTCTACCAACTGAGCTACTCTCGCATTTTACTGATTTAAAACCAGAAGGATCTTAAATTTAATTAAGCCTTGTGTGGTGAGAGCAGGATTCGAACCTGCGAAGACATAGTCAGCGGATTTACAGTCCGCCCTCGTTGGCCACTTGAGTATCTCACCCATCCAATATTTTAAAAGAACGCCTCTTTTACTTTGAGCCGATAATAGGACTCGAACCTACGACCTGCTGATTACAAATCAGCTGCTCTAGCCAGCTGAGCTATATCGGCTTTTTTTGTTTCTCTACGTTTTTATAAAAAAACAGTCCGCTATATTAACGGACTGCAAATTTATAAAGTTTTAGACATCATCCAAAACATTTTTAAAAATATTTTGTTTTTTTTTAATTCTGCAATTCTCTTTCTTTTTCTTTAATTTTTGTAAGCTGCCTTTTCATAGAATCTACACACAAACTAATTCCTTCTTCAAAGGTTTTAGATTCTTTTTTTACCATTAAATCATGTCCTGGTATATTTAGCTTTAACTCAGACACTTTGTTTTCTTTTTCGCTTGTCTTCTGAACTTTTAAATACACTTCTGCATCTACTATTTTATCGTGAAACTTTTCTAAACTTTCTACTTTTTTATTTACAAATACAATTAAATCTTTATCTGCTGTAAAATTTACGGATTGTGTTATTACTTTCATATATACTATTTTTTTTTAGCACTCCTAGGGTGTGCTTGATTATAGGCCTTTTTTAACTTCTCCAAATTGTTATGTGTGTAAACTTGCGTTGCAGCTAAACTGGAATGCCCTAGTAATTCCTTAACTGAATTTAAATCTGCACCATTATCTACCAAATCTGTTGCATATGAATGTCTTAACACGTGCGGACTTTTCTTTTGCTTGGTAGATACCTTACTAAAATAAGAATTTATAATTCTATACACAAGTGTATTGTACATTTTACGTCCTTTAGAGGTTACAAATAAATGATCGTCTACACAAGCTACTTCAGCTCTATGAAGAATGTACGACTTAATATCTTCTAAAACTTCTTTATAAATAGGCACAATACGCTCCTTATTTCTTTTTCCTAATACTTTTATGGTTTGATTCGCTACATCAACATCTCGCACCTTTACACCTATCAATTCTGACTGTCTAATGCCTGTTGCATATAAAAAATGAATAAGCAACTTATTTCTTGTATTTTCAAACGTTGTTAAAGTATCATCATGAAATTGCATAGCTTCTTCTATCTCTCTTTCAGAAAAAGGAATAATTACCTTTTTTTCTATTTTTAAACTTTTTTGATGTTCTAAAGGAGATGTGTTTAGTTCTCCTATTTTTTGCAAATAAGTATAAAACGTTTTTAACGATGTTATTTTTCTATTGATGGATCGGTTTGAAATATCTGTTTTATGTAAAAAAACCAACCACAATCGAATGTGAGAGGGAAGAACTTCTTTAACTTCCTCCATACTAAATTCTGACTTTAAGAATGCCAAAAAATCAATAATATCTTTTTGATAAGCTGTAAGGGTGTGTTTGCTATAATTTTTCTCTAATAAGAGATATTCTAAAAAGCTTTCTAACAAATTCATCTAAGTTTTTTTGATATAAAAAGGTACAAAAAAACCCTGTGACAATCATCACAGGGTTTTTACTTTTTAAAACAAGTTAAGCTTGTTCTTCGTTTGTTCTTAAACGCTGAACATAAGAAGCTTTAATTCTTTGTTTACGGTTTACAACAGATGGTTTATTATACTGTTGACGCTCACGTAAAGTTTTCATTGTTTTTGTACGGTCAAATTTTCTTTTGAAACGCTTTAAAGCTCTATCGATATTTTCTCCGTCTTTTACTGGAATGATTAACATACTTTAGCACCTCCTTTCATCGTCGTGATATATTTTAAATGTGTTTAATTCTATTTTTTGGACTGCAAAGATAGTTTAAATTTTATGATTGAAACTAATCTTTTAAAAGATTTCTAGAAATTACTACTTTTTGGATTTCTGTAGTTCCTTCTCCAATAGTACACAGCTTACTATCTCTGTAAAACTTTTCTACTGGAAATTCTTTGGTATAACCGTAGCCCCCATGTATCTGAATAGCTTCATTAGCTACTTTTACACACGTTTCAGAAGCATACATTTTTGCCATGGCTCCAATAGTTGTCATTTTTTCTCCTAACTCTTTTTTAGCTGCTGCTTTGTGAGTTAACAATTCTGAAGCTTCTATTTCTGTAGCCATATCTGCTAACTTAAACGAAATTCCTTGAAATGCAGAAATAGGCTTTCCAAACTGCACACGTTCTTTAGAATATTTTAAAGCTGCTTGATAGGCTCCTTTTGCAATCCCTAAAGACAAAGCTGCTATAGAAATTCTACCACCATCCAACACCTTCATAGATTGTACAAAGCCTTCTCCTACCTTACCTAATACATTTTCTTTTGGAACTCTACAATTATCAAAAACCAATTCTGCGGTTTCTGAAGCTCTCATCCCTAATTTATCCTCTTTTTTTCCAGAACTAAAACCTGGAGTTCCTTTTTCTATCACAAAAGCCGTCATACCGTGAGAATCTCCTTTTTCTCCCGTTCTTGCAATCACCACAGCAATGTCTCCACTAATGGCATGGGTGATAAAATTCTTGGCTCCATTTAATACATAATATTCTCCATCTACAACAGCGGTTGTATTCATTCCACCTGCATCAGAACCTGTATTATGTTCCGTAAGCCCCCAAGCTCCTATAAACTCTCCAGTAGCCAATTTAGGCAACCATTTGTTCTTTTGCTCTTTACTTCCAAATTGTAAAATATGACCTGTACATAAAGAATTATGAGCTGCGACAGACAAACCTACAGAAGGATCTATTTTAGAAAGCTCTTCTATCACTGTAATATACTCATGATAACTTAATCCCGATCCCCCATAAGATTCTGGTACTAAAATCCCCATAAATCCCATTTCTCCTAATTTCTTGAATACATCTACAGGAAAAATTTGAGATTCATCCCATGTATAAATATTAGGTTTTATATGAATTTTTGCAAAAGATTGTATAGATTCTGCAATCATTTTCTGGGTTTCATTCGTCTCAAAATTCATTCAAAAAAAGTTTAAGTTACTTATTGAGCCTGCAAATATAAACTTATTAAATCGAATTTATCTACAGGAAAATTGCTTATTGTTTTTAATTCTGCTAAATTCTGAATTTCTGCCACTTCTGTTCTATAATCAATAATTAGTTGGGCTTGTTTATAATTTATATAAACTATGCTTTTTAACTGTGATAGTGTGGCTGTATTTACGTTTACCTTTTGAATAGTAGGTATTGATAATACCGAGAATTGATGTTCTAACGCTACTAAAACAGATTCCGATACTCCCCATACTTCTTTTAATTGTTTGTTTTTACTATAACCTCCTAACAATTTTCTATAGTTTAAAATTCTATTTGCTAGTCTTGCATCTATCCCTTTTACTTTTATTAAATCTTTAAACAAAGCTTTATTAATATCTTTACGTTGTAACGGAATTATTTTCTCTTTAACTATCTTTTGTGTTTTCTGTTTGTTTTGATTTGTGACCCAATCAGGAAATTTAAACAGTGGAGCTATCGTTTTTAATAACGAATCGGATACATTCGTTATGTTTTTAAAATCGTTTACAGAATTCACATATTTTCCTTTGCTTCTATAAGCCATCAACCTGTCTATTTCTACCATAGACATTCCTAACGTGTACGCTTTTGCATCTGACAAATAGTTAGGGTTAAACGACTTTATATTTTTAATTGTTGCTAATTGTTTTAAACTATCTATTTTGTACTGAAGTAATGATATTCTGTTTTCTTGATTTTGAATCCTATCATATTTAAAATTATAGAAATAAACAAAAGCTTGTAGTAACAATACCAATACCAACAAAATAAAAAAGCCATTTCGTTGACTCTTGGAGTAAGAGCCAAAAGAATTTTCTAATTTCATTTTTTACTTTAAATATAAATCTTTTGTTTTAAACAATAATTTTAAGCTTAGTTGATGGTATTTAAATTGGTTTTTAGATATTTATAAACGCTTAAAAAACATATTTTTATGAATATTCACGATAAATCTGGTGCTACTGCTTATACTCCCAACATTGATAGATATCAGAATATGAACTATCAAAGATCTGGAAAAAGTGGTGTGATACTTCCTGCTATTTCTTTAGGGCTGTGGCATAATTTTGGAGCCATTGATTCTTTACACAATGCAGAAGCTATCTTAAGAACTGCTTTTGATTTGGGAATTACTCATTTTGATTTGGCTAATAATTATGGACCTCCTTATGGTTCTGCCGAAACTAATTTTGGAACCATCTTTAAAAAGAATTTTACAACCTACAGGGACGAATTGTTTATCGCTACAAAAGCAGGATACGACATGTGGCCTGGTCCGTATGGAAATGGTGGTTCTAGAAAGTATTTAATTAGCAGTTTAGACCAGAGTTTAAAACGTATGGAAATAGAGTATGTAGATATTTATTATCATCATAGACCTGACCCCGAAACTCCTTTAGAAGAAACTGCATTGGCTTTGGCAGATATTATTAGACAAGGTAAGGCTTTGTATATTGGCTTGTCTAGATACAATGCTGAGCAAACTACTAGTATGACTGAATTGTTTAAGGAATTAAACGTTCCTTTTGTACTGCATCAAGACAAATATTCTATATTGGATAGAACAATTGAAAAAGAAGGTTTGTTAACCGCTTTAGAACAACAACAAGTGGGATGTATTACCTTTTCTCCATTGGCTCAAGGTTTACTAACCGATAAATACTTGCATGGAATTCCTAAAAACTCTAGAGCTAGTAAAACTCTTTCTTATCTATCCGAAGATTTTGTGAACAATGAAATTCAAAAAGTAAAGCAATTACATCAATTATCGGAAGCTAGAGGTCAAAAATTATCTCAAATGGCCATTGCTTGGCTGTTACAACAAAAAGCAGTTTGCTCTGTATTGATTGGAGCCAGTTCTCCCAATCAATTAAAAGAAAACATGAAAGCTTTAGATCAGTTGAATTTTACGGAAGAAGAGTTAACACTTATAGACAACATATCTTTGTCCTAAAAAAGAGAAGTTCTTAATATAACACTAAGAACTTCTTTTGCAAAATATTTTTTACTCTAAATAACTACTGCTTATTGAATGATAATTTGACTTCTTGTTCTTCCTGGAGTATTTTAGACCTAACAATTACGAATTTTCTTCCTTAAAAACACCATCCATTGTTACTGTATACTGAAGCAATTAATATTCTTGTGAATCCTAATTCACATCTTCTTACTCCTTGCTTTGTTCTACGAATCAATCTCTCGTTTTCATCTCTTACACAACAACAAATACGTTGTCAACCTCTTGTTAAAATGGTAATGATGCTTATGTAACAACTGCTCCACTATTGTTCGCATTAGAAATATTAACACGACATACATCACTAATTATTAGTAATTACTCCTAGTATTGGAGTTAGAGTAGAAGTTAAATTTGCTATAGTTCCGTTTTAAGACAATCCATTTTCTACAGTATCATTAATCATAAAAGTAATAAGAAAATTAAAGACCTAAGATTATTACTAAATTCACAAAAAGTTATCCTAATTACTTCCTATTTATACAATACATCGTAATTTTTAAAGTCTTAACTTTTAACTATAAAAATCCTATTTTCATAATCTAAACTATCTATAAATCAGCCAAACAATATTTTAAAAAGATTATCAAAAACCTAAGAAAGGCACACACAATTCAAACTCATTTGATGCTCTAGTTTTAAAAAAGTCAAAAGGTTGAAATATCTATTTTATAACAAGAAACTATACATAAAAACCCACTGAATGTACAGTGGGTTTTTATCTTAAAATCAATCGAATTCTGACTTTTATTACATCATTTATTGGTTTAAACAACCTAATTTACTAAAAAACGGTATTATTTAAACTTTTTAATTTCTCCAGATGTTATTTTGTTAAAATATTTAATGCTATCTAACTTTACTTCTTTCACTAAAAAGTACAAACCTAAAACATTTGGAAATGCCATTCCTAGAATCATCATATCAGAAAAATC
>CALHCC010000138.1 GCA_937930675.1 uncultured Flavobacteriaceae bacterium | reverse complement strand
CATAATAACAAAACAATTCCTAAAAGTATTTTTAATAAAATCTTCATATTCATATTGTAAATAGAAGTTATAAAATTAATTAATTTGAGTTGAACTATGAACTCATTTTTGTGAAGATTATTCATCGTATTTTAATTAGTATACTTAATTGTTTTATTTCTTGTACTGTTAAAAGAGATTCTGATATTTTAGTGATTGCTCATAGAGGAGCGTCGGGGTATTTGCCAGAGCATACCTTACCTGCAAAAGCTTTAGCTTTTGGAATGAATCCTGATTATATAGAACAGGATGTAGTGTTGTCTAAAGACGATGTTCCTGTTGTAATTCATGACATACATTTAGAAACCACAACCAATGTACAAGAATTGTTTCCGAATAGGTGCAGAGAAGATGGTAGGTATTATGTGATTGATTTTTTGTGGGAAGAATTGCAAAAATTAAAAGTAACAGAGCGTTTTGATGCACGTACACATCAAACCGTTTATCCTAAACGATTTCCTAAAGATGTTGCTACGTTTCATTTGCATACATTATCGCAAGAATTAGAATTTATCCAAGGCTTAAATACATCCATGCAAAAAAATGTAGGAGTGTATGTAGAAATTAAAGAACCTCAATTTCATAGAAATCATCAAAAAGACATTTCTAAAATTGTGCTAAAGACATTGGCTTATTATGGATATACCACTAAAAAAGACCGTTGTGTTTTACAGTGTTTTGATGCCGTGGAGTTGCGAAGAATTAGAGAAGAATATCAATCTAAATTATTTTTAGTTCAGTTGTTAGAAATAGGTTATTTGGATGCTCCGTTCCAAAATAAATCTACTCAAAACATCGTACAAGAAATTTCGGAATATGCTGATGGAATAGGTCCTTGGTACAAACAATTACTCCCTGGTAAAAATCAAGTGACTATAGATGGATTTTCAGAATTGGTAGATTTAGCACATCAACAACAATTAAAAGTACATGCATTTACTTTTAGAGCAGATGATCTTGTAGAATTTTCTTCTTTTGAAGCACTTTTAGAAAAAGCGAAGACATTAAAATTAGATGGCATTTTTACCGATCATCCAGATTTGGCAGTAACGTATCTTAAGAAAAAGAATCACTAGCCATAATTAATTTTCGTCGATAGGCATTTAACAATCTAGATTTAGAGATAAATCCATGGTATCTTCCGTCTTTAATAATGGGTAAATTCCAAGCAGAAGAAATTTTGAATTTATCCATAATCACTTCCATAGAATCCTTGTCATAATCAATGACTTCTACAGGAGCTACCATTAAATCAGAGACAATGGTAGTGTTGTATAATTCGGTATTAAACATAATAGGACGAATATCATCCATGTGCAATACTCCAATTAATTCTTTGTCTTTATTCACTACCGGAAAATTGTTTCGTTTGGATTTTACAATGGCTTTGTGTACCAATTCTCCCAAAGTCATATTAGGTTTTGTTTTGATAAAGTCTTTTTCTACGACCTTATCAATATTCATCATCATTAATACATTTTTATCTTTGTCATGAGTCATCAATTGTCCTTTCTTGGCCAATTCAGAAGCATAAATATTGTGTGGAATAAATTTTTTGGTGATTAAAAATGATATGGAAGAGACAATCATCAATGGAATAAATAAATCGTACCCTCCTGTAATTTCTGCAATTAAGAAAATTGCGGTAAGTGGGGCATGTAAAACTCCAGCCATTAAGCCAGCCATTCCTACCATTGCAAAATTACTTTGCGATACGGTATGATTTACGATTTTTAAATGATTTACAATAATGGCCACCACATAACCTGTAATGCTTCCTATAAATAGCGTAGGAGCAAAGACACCACCAATTCCGCCAGCACCAAAAGTTAAGGCCATGGCAATTACTTTAAACACAATTAAACCGATGAGTAAACCTACAATCATCCAAATGGTAGTCACTTCTGTATGAAAAATATTGTTTTTTAAAATAGAAGAAGCATCTCCTCTTAATACGCTATTAATCGTATCAAATCCTTCTCCAAAAAGCGGAGGGATAAAGAATACAATAACACCAATTAAACTTCCTCCTAATAGTAATTTGTACCATGGATTTTCTATTTTTTTAAAAAAATCGTGAGTCCAAAAATAGACTTTGGTAAAGTAAATTGAGGTTAAAGAGCATCCGATTCCTAAAAGGATGTAAAAGACAATGTCTTGTAAATCAAAATTATCGGTTACTTCAAAGTGTAATAAAATTTCATCACCCAAAAATAAATAAGAAGTAATAACGGCAGAAATAGAAGCGAGTAGTAAGGGTACCATAGAAATCATGGTTAACTCTAAACTAAAAATTTCTACGGCAAATACAATAGCGGCAATGGGGGCTTTAAAAATAGAAGCCATAGCACCTGCGGCTGCACAACCTACTAAAAGGGTTCTTGATCGTTGGTCTAAATGAAACAATCTTGCAAAGTTAGATCCTAGAGCAGAGCCTGTGGCTACAGTAGGACCTTCTAATCCTACGGACCCTCCAAAACCAACGGTAAGTGGAGCTGTTAATACCGATGCCCACATTTGATAGCGGTGCATAATAGCTTCTCGTTTAGAAATGGCATAAAGTGTAGAGGGAATACCGTGTCCTATTTTTTTTCTGATGAGGTATTTAACCACTAAAAGGGTGAGCCCTAAACCTACAATGGGAAAAATAAAGTAAAAACCAATATGAATGCTTTTGATAAAGCCGGTGTCTAAAACGACAAAAATACTGTGCGTTAAATTTTTAAGTGTTACGGCTCCAATACCTGCTAAAAAACCAACAAGAATACTAAGAATGTATAAGAAGTTTTCTGGAGAAATGTGCTTGTACTTCCATATTAAAAACTGATTTAATATGTTTTTTTTCTTAGGCATTTTAAAATAATTTTAAACGTTGCTAAGATACTATTTATTAAGATGCTATTAAGGTAAAACTAAGCTTGTATTGGACATTTTTTGCAATGACTCTTGCCTTGTTTTTTATACTTTTTACAACACTTTTTCTTTTTGTCTTTACAACAATAAGTTAAGGGATAGCTTGTATTTATAGGCTCCGTCGTTTGAGTTGGATTTATTTTATATAAAATTTGCACTGATTCATTTTTAAAAAACCAGTGCAAATATATTAATTATTTTAAATAAATCTAAATTAACTACTCTTGAGTTGCGTTAATTTCTGTTTGTGCTACAATACTTTCAATGTCCTTGTCAAATAAATAAGTACCACTTTTATCGTCTCCAATAATTTTTAACTTATCTAAAATGGTTCTTGCAAGTGCTTCTTCTTCAGCTTGTTCAGCTACGTACCATTGTAAAAAGTTGTGAACGGTATAGTTTTTTTCTTCTAAAGTTTGAAAGACCAATTGATTAATACTTTCTGTAACCGTTTCTTCGCTTTCTAAAAAAGTTCCAAACAGTTCATGTAAATCTTTAAATGTACTTTTGGGAGCATCTAAATTAGGAATTTCAGCAGTTCCCCCACGTTCGTTTACAAATTTCACCAATTTTAACATGTGTACTCTTTCTTCTTCGGACTGATTGTAAAAGAATCCAGCAACTCCATTGTAACCAATAACTTCTGCCCAAGTTGCCATGGCTAAATATTTCATAGAAGCATTAGCTTCTAACTTTATTTGTTTATTTAAAGCGTTTTCTATGGTTTGTGATAACATACGATTTCAATTTATAGGTTGTTTAAATTTAAGAATACTTGTTTGGCTATCAAAGTTATTCTTTGGGTGTTGTTATATTTATATTCACTTCAGATAAAACAGCTTCTGTAACAGGAGCTGGTGCGTTAATCATAACGTCTCTTCCAGAATTGTTTTTAGGGAATGCAATAAAATCTCTAATGGTTTCTTGTCCTCCTAAAATGGCTACCAATCTATCCAAACCAAAGGCTAATCCTCCGTGTGGTGGTGCACCGTATTCAAAAGCATTCATTAAGAATCCAAATTGTTCTTTTGCTTCTTCGGGTGTAAATCCTAAATGTTTAAACATTAAGGATTGTGTCTCTTTGTCATGAATTCTAATAGATCCTCCTCCAATTTCGTTTCCGTTTAATACCAAATCATAGGCATTGGCTCTTACTTTTCCAGGATCGGTGTCTAGCAATGCAATGTCTTCTAATTTAGGGCTTGTAAACGGGTGGTGCATGGCATGATATCTTTCTGTTTCTTCGTCCCATTCTAATAATGGAAAATCAATTACCCATAAAGGTGCGAATTCGTTTGCTTTTCTTAAGTCTAAACGTTCTGCCAGTTCCATACGCAAGGCAGATAATTGTGCTCTTGTTTTGTTAGCAGGACCCGATAATACACAAATTAAATCGCCAGCTTTTGCTCCTGTAGCTTTTGCCCAAGCAGCCAAATCTTCTTGGTTGTAAAATTTATCTACAGAGGACTTAAATGTACCATCTTCATTACACTTTACATACACCATTCCTAAAGCTCCTACTTGCGGACGTTTTACCCAACTGATTAACTTGTCTATTTCTTTACGAGTATAACTAGCAGCACCTGGTACAGCAATTCCTACTACCAATTCTGCATCGTTAAACACTTTAAAGTCTTTTTGTTGTGCTACACTATTTAATTCTCCAAACTCCATTCCAAAGCGAATGTCGGGCTTGTCATTACCATAGGTTTTCATAGCATGTTCAAAAGTCATTCTAGGGAAATCTCCAATTTCTACATTGTTTACTTTTTGTAATAAATGACGAGTCATTCCTTCAAAAATCCCTAAAATATCTTCTTGTTCTACAAAGGCCAACTCACAATCTATTTGTGTAAATTCTGGCTGACGATCTGCACGTAAATCTTCGTCACGGAAACATTTTACAATCTGAAAGTATTTGTCCATTCCACCTACCATTAACAACTGCTTAAAGGTTTGTGGCGATTGTGGCAATGCGTAAAACTCTCCTTGATTCATTCGTGAGGGTACAATAAAATCACGAGCTCCTTCTGGAGTTGATTTAATTAAATAAGGAGTTTCTACTTCTATAAAGTCTTGATTAGATAAGTAATTACGTACTTCTTGCGTAACTTTACTTCTAAAAATTAAATTGTTTTTTACAGGGTTTCTACGAATATCTAAATAACGATATTTCATACGAATGTCTTCCCCACCATCGGTTTCATCTTCAATGGTAAAAGGAGGAAGGTTCGCCTCGTTTAGTATTTCTAACTCATTTACTAATATTTCGATGTCTCCCGTAGGAATGTTTTTGTTTTTGGCTTCACGCTCAATAACCTTTCCTTTTATCTGAATTACAAATTCACGACCAAGTGTTTTTGCTTTTTCTATAACAGCAGCTTCTGTTCGTTCTTCGTCAAAAATTAGTTGTGTAATTCCGTAACGGTCACGTAAATCTACCCAAATCATAAATCCTTTGTCTCTAGATTTTTGAACCCATCCAGATAAGGTTACTTCTTGATTTACATGTTCTATTCTTAACGCTCCGTTCGTATGACTTCTGTACATTTTAATACTTTAATTTTAAAAGGCTAATTTACTTTTTTAATTTGAGCTCTGAAAGATAAAATAGGCTCCTATTTTGTTGTAAATATAAAAAAGCTATTCACTTAAATGTGAATAGCTTTTTAGTTATTTTTAAAGAATTATTTAGCTTATTTTTTTGCTAACAAATCTCTAATCTCAGATAATAACTCTTCTTGAGAAGGTCCTTTTGGTGCTTCTGGAGCAGGCTCTTCTTTCTTTTTTGTTTTTTCGTAGGCTTTCACAATCATAAAGATAACGAATCCAATAATTACAAAATCAATAATAGCTTGTACAAAGTTACCATAAGTCATTACGGCTGCACCTGCTTCTTGAGCTGCTTTTAAGGTTTCGTATTCTCCTGTTCCAAGAACAAAAAATAAGTCGTTTACATTTTTACCTCCCATTAGTAAACCTACTACAGGCATAATAACGTCTTTTACTAAGGAACTTACAATAGTTTTAAACGCTCCACCTATAATTACTGCGGTTGCTAGTGCTACAATGTCACCTTTCATTAAAAAGGCTTTAAAGTCTTTTAACATAATTCTAATTGTTTTTTAGTTGATGCTAATATAAATTAAAAATTAACATTTGACAATTCTTTTTACGCGTTGAGAAATAGCTGTTAATATTTCATAAGAAATGGTGTTGCAAATAGTAGCAAATTCTTCTACCGTTTCTTGATGGTTAAAAACAATGACTTGGTCTCCTTCTTTACAGTCAATATCCGTAATATTTACCAGTATCATGTCCATACAAACATTTCCAACTGTGTAGGCTTTTTTACCGTGAATGGTTACATGTCCTTTTCCGCAACCTAAAGGCCTAGAGAATCCATCAGCATGACCGATAGGAATGATGGCAATTTTTTCTTCTTTTTTAGCAGTAAAAGCTCTGTTGTAACTAACACTTTCTCCTTTTTTAATTGTTCTTATTTGAGAGATGGTAGATTGTAAGCTAGCTACATTTTTTAACTGTTTTGTTTCTTTTGCATTGTTCCCAAAACCGTACAAACCAATACCCAATCGTACCATGTTAAAGTGAGCTTTTGGGTAATTAATTGTACCGGACGTATTGCTCATATGCACCACAAAGGGATCGTTTAGTTTAGAGCGTAATTGTATTACAATGGTATTAAAAATAACAATTTGTTGTTCTGTAAATTCTTTTTCATCAATATCTTCACTAGCTGCTAAATGGGACATTACCGAAACAATTTTGATGCTATTTGTTTCGCTAATCAATTGAATAACCTCTTGCGTTTCTTCAACATTAAAACCAAGTCTGTTTAATCCGGAGTTAAATTTTAAGTGTATGGGATATTCTTTTAGTTGGTGTTGTTTTGCAAACCCAATAAATGCTTTTAAAGTAGCTAAAGAATAAAGATTCGGTTCTAGTTGATGTTGTATGAGTAATTTATAATTCTGTATTTGTGCATGTAGTACTAAAATAGGGGTTTTAATTCCGTTTTTACGTAATTCAATTCCTTCATCAGCATAAGCAACTCCAAAATAGTCAACTTTTAATTTTTCTAGCTCGGTAGCAATACGAATAGGTTCTAATCCGTAAGCAAAAGCTTTTACGACTGCTAGTGTTTTAGCGTTGTTGGCTTTGTTTTTTAAGTACGTAAAGTTGTGTTGTAGTGCAGTTAAATTTATTTCTAACTCAGTAACATGATGATTGTTCATATCAATTAAGTTTTGCTTTGTGGTAAGCAGATCTGCTTAAAGGTTCATACGTTTCACTTTCACCTAATATTACTTGTTTTACATCATCGGTTTTTCGGTGACTGTAATGTGCTAAGTTTCCTGTTTTTGTACAAACGGCATGTACTTTTGTAACATATTCTGCAGTGGCCATTAAATTAGGCATGGGGCCAAAAGGTTTTCCGTTGTAATCCATATCCAATCCTGCTACAATTACTCGAATGCCTTTGTTTGCCAAATCGTTACAAACATTTACAATCTCATCGTCAAAAAATTGAGCTTCGTCTATTCCTACCACATCTACATCGTTGGCTAACAATCGAATATTAGCAGCTGCTGGCACTGGGGTCGATCTTATTTGATTCTCGTCATGAGAAACTACCATCGTATCATCGTATCGAGTATCGACATTCGGCTTAAAAATTTCAATTCGTTGTTGGGCAATTTGTGCACGTTTTAAACGTCTAATCAGTTCTTCTGTTTTACCAGAAAACATAGAACCGCAAATTACTTCAATCCATCCAAATTGTTCTTTAGGATTAACGGTGTTTTCAAGAAACATTTTGTAGTTTTAGTTGGTTTTGTATTTCTATCGATTGCTTATTTTAGCAAAATATATGTAGTACAAATTTACTTAAATAAAACGTTACACTCTAACCCTAATTTAGAATAAGAACCATGCAAAAAAAGTTGGAATCAGAATTAATGAGCTTGGCTCATGAAATTTTAAAACTAAAAAATAAAGAAGATGTAAAAGTTTTAAAACAAAAGGCACATGAGTTGTACGAAAAATTAGCGGTACTGTCTTTTATAGATAAATATGTAGAAGAAAGTCCGTTGAATAAAAAAAGCAAAGAAGAATTGACAGTAGATGTCTTTTTAGATAAACCTAAAGAAATAGTAAATGCTATAGAAGATGAAATTCATCACCAAGAAGCGGAGACTTTAGAAACGATTGTAGAAACGGAAGCTGTTAAAGAAATACCAAATTTAGAAGCGGAAACCGAGGTTGTTAGAGATATAGAAGATTTGTTTTCTAAAAAAGAAATACCAGAAGAGAATGAAGTAGTTGCGGAAGCTACTAGTTTACAATCTTCTTTAGAACAAGAATTTGCTGCAACTGTGTCTTTAGATGTAACGACTGATTTGTTTGAAAATGCCCAAAGGGTCTCTTCTAAAAAATCTATTAATGATGCTATTATGCAACAAAAAAACATTCAAATAGATTTAAACGATAGAATTGCATTTGTAAAAAACTTGTTTGAAAATAGTCAAGAAGATTTTAATAGAGTAATTTCGCAGTTAAATACCTTGGCGACTGAAAAAGAAGCTTTATCGTTGTTAAGAATGATAAAAAAAGAGTATAATTGGAATGGGAAAGAAGTGTATGAAGAAAGACTTTTAATGTTAATAGAAAGAAAATTTAATTAAAAATGAGTTTAAAAGCCCAAGACTTTAATAAATTATTTGATGCAGTGATTGCTAAATATCATGTGGTAGATACAGTAGATCAGCCTTTTGAAAATAAATACGATGCCAATACGTTAGAACATTTATTGTATAGAAAATGTTGGATAGATACGGTACAATGGCATTATGAAGATATTATTAGATTGCCAGAAATAGATCCTATAGAAGCCTTGGCTTTAAAAAGAAAAATAGATGCCTCTAATCAGGATAGAACAGACATGGTAGAGTATATTGATAGTTATTTCTTGCAAAAATATGCTGAAGTGCAACCTAAGGCTGAAGCTAAAATTAATTCTGAAAGTCCTGCATGGGCTATTGACAGACTGTCTATTTTGGCCTTAAAAATATATCATATGCAAGAAGAAGCAATAAGAACATCTGCTTCAGAAAGTCATCAAAAAGCATGTCAAGCCAAATTAGCTATTTTATTAGAACAAAGAGTAGATTTGTCTACAGCTATTGATGATTTAATTTTGGATATAGAAAACGGAGATAAGTACATGAAAGTGTACAAACAAATGAAAATGTATAACGATGACGAACTAAACCCAATGTTATACAATAAAAAATAGCGATAAGTTACATGTGACTTTGTAAATTTAAAAAAACCGAGATTCTTATTTTTAGAATCTCGGTTTTTAGATTATCACCCTAATTAATAGAGTTTGTTTTCTGTTTTAAGAATTTAAAATTATTGTTTTAAGCCTTTGTTCTTTAAAAAGGAAAAAATAAATAATGAATAAAAGAAGAATTCTTTTTTAAGGTGTTTTTTAAAGGTTTTAAGAGTGTTTTAGTTTTTGTAGTAAAATAGGTTTTTTGAGTTGTCATGTATTTATACGGACGTATTTTATTATATTTGATAGGTTTAGAATTTAAAATATAATACACCTTAACAATTATGAGTGAAAATACACAACCGCAATATTCTGCGGATAGCATTCAGGCATTAGAAGGAATGGAGCACGTACGTATGCGTCCATCCATGTATATTGGTGATGTTGGTGTAAGAGGCTTACATCATTTGGTATATGAAGTAGTAGATAATTCTATTGACGAGGCGATGGGTGGTCATTGTGATACCATTAGTGTCACCATCAATGAAGATAATTCTGTTACCACAAGAGATAATGGTAGAGGTATTCCTGTAGGACTGCATAAAAAAGAAGGCGTTTCTGCACTTCAGGTGGTAATGACCAAGATTGGCGCTGGAGGTAAATTTGACAAGGACTCTTACAAAGTTTCAGGTGGTTTACATGGTGTTGGTGTTTCTTGTGTTAATGCGCTATCGCAACATTTAAAGGCTACAGTATTCAAGGAGGGTAAAATTTGGGAACAAGAATATTCGAAGGGTAAAGCACTATACCCTGTTAAAAGTATCGGAGAAACCACGGAAAGAGGTACTGAAGTAACCTTTTTGCCTGACACTACCATTTTTACACAAACCATAGAATATAGTTACGAGACCCTTTCAAATAGAATGCGCGAGCTCTCTTATTTGAATAAGGGGGTTACCATTACAATAACTGATAAGCGTCAAAAAGATAAAGAAAGTGAGTCAGGGTACTTAAGCGAGA
>CALHCC010000137.1 GCA_937930675.1 uncultured Flavobacteriaceae bacterium | reverse complement strand
ATAAACATTTTTTAGTTCTTTAAGTATAGTATCTTTAATCTCATTATCAAGCAATGGATTAGATATTGAATCCGAAACTAAATCCTCAACAATTTCATTTACACTAATCTTTTCTGTACTAATCTTATTTTCTCTCGTTTTAGAGTTTATTACAGTTTGAATTTCAAAAGTTGTTAATTCTCTTCTGTCTCCTATTTGATGAGATAAAATTCTTACTATTTCTCTTTTTGTTTTATCTATATTGTTTTCTTTACTTTTAATATAAAGATAAATCGATAATGGAACTGAACCTACTGAAGCTATTGTTCCTATAATCGATAATATGTCATTCATTTAGTTCGGTTTTTAATTATTGCCAACGGTTTTGGCTTAAGGTTAGTGTGGGGAAGAAAATCGTAGATTTTCGGATACGCACTAAGCTGAAGCCTTTTTGTTTAGTTTTTAATTTGTTTGTCAAAAGCTAAATCAAAAAGGATTTAGCGACTTAGTAAATATACACAAAACATTGAATAAGAAATCAAGCCCGCATTAACTTTAGCCGTTGTTGGCTAACGTTACTTTTTTAATTAAAAATTTTTTAATATAAATAAATCTAGGGTTTAAATCTTTCCGTAACAAGTTTTTAAATTCAACGTTCTTTTTAGAAAAAATTATATAAGTAAAATAAAGTTGCGTATATTTTAGAATATAGCTTTTTCAAAAATTAGTGATTATTTTATTCTGCTATTGTAAACGTATAAAATGTACGACCATTTTTATCTTTTAATTTTTTCCAATTTTCAGGTTTGTTAGGATCAAATATCGTGACATTAGCTACTTCAGATATATCAAATTTCGTAAACCAACTTTGTGGATTTACTCCATCTTTTTTATACCCAACTTGTCTAGCTAAAACACTATCATTCGGCTTTACTATAAAAGGAACAGTTACGTTTTGTCTAATAGAATATTTAAAAACAGTTGATTCAAATTGAATAGGTTTTGTTGAATTGTTTTTTACATAAAAGTTTGTAACGGGATAACTTCCAACAACAGCACATTGAGTGAAGAATAACCCCATTATTAGTAGAGTAAATAATTTTGTTTTCATTTTACAATAATTTCAATTAGTTTTAATTTTTTTCGATAGATTTTTTATGTTTTGCGTTTGCCAAAGCAAAAACATAAAAAAAAAACTTCTGAATATTCAGAAGGTTTTTTTGGTATCAATCAAGCTGATAAATCTCCATAATTTCTTTTAAAATACCCTCAAAATTAATTTCTAAATCAATTAATTTTCCTTTAGAAATATCAAAAACCCAACCATGTACCGTAACACTTCTATCTTTAAAAGCTTTTTGATATTGAGAGGTTTTAATAATATTAATACACTGTTCCTGAACATTAAGTTCAATCAATCTATTGTATCTTTTGGCCTCGTCTTTAATTGCGTTTAATTCAGATTTATGCAACCTGTAAACATCTCTAATATTTCTAAGCCAGGGATTTAGAATTCCTAAATCCTCAGATTTCATGGCTGCTTTTACACCACCGCATTCGTAATGACCACAAACCACAATGTGTTTCACTTTTAAATGCGTTAACGCATAATCTATTACAGACATCGCACTTAAATCTGTATTAGGAACCATGTTGGCAATGTTTCTATGCACAAATACCTCTCCGGGTTTAGCACCCATCATTTTTTCGGCAGTAACTCTGCTGTCAGAACATCCAATGTAAAGAATTTCTGGACTTTGCCCTTTAGACAAATCTTTAAAAAAGTCTTTATCAATAGCAGTTTTTTCTTGAATCCAATTAGAGTTTTTCTCAAAAATAGAAGTTAATGGCATCGCAATTTTAATTAATTGTTTTAAATCCAGTATAAGGTACTAAAACTTCAGGTATTTTTATTCCTTCTTCTGTTTGGCAATTCTCTAGAATAGCAGCCAATACTCTAGGTAATGCTAAAGAACTTCCGTTTAAAGTATGGGCTAGGGTACTTTTCCCTTCGCTGTTTTTGTAGCGTAACTTTAAGCGATTTGCTTGGAAGGTTTCAAAATTAGAGACAGAACTAATTTCTAACCATCTATCTTGCCCAGCAGAAAATACTTCAAAATCGTAGGTTAACGTTGAGGTAAATCCTAAATCTCCTCCGCATAAATTTAAAATTCTGTACGGAAGTTTTAACTCACGCAAAATCTCTTTCACATGGTCTACCATTCCATCTAAGGCTTGTGTAGATTTCTCTGGATGTTCAATACGAACAATTTCTACTTTATCAAATTGATGCAACCTGTTTAAACCACGCACATGTGCTCCGTAAGAACCTGCTTCACGTCTAAAGCAAGGAGTATAACCTGTTAAACAAATAGGAAAGTCATCTTCTTTAATTAATTCGTTTCTAAAAATGTTGGTTAAAGGCACTTCTCCTGTAGGAATTAAATACAAATCATCCATAGTTGCATGATACATTTGTCCTTCCTTATCGGGTAATTGACCTGTTCCCATTCCAGAAGCTTCGTTTACCAAATGTGGGACTTGTGTTTCTTCGTAACCTGCAGCCGTATTTTTATCTAAAAAATAATTGATTAATGCACGTTGCAAACGAGCACCTTTTCCACGATAAACAGGAAAACCAGCACCTGTAATTTTATTTCCTAATTCAAAATCAATTAAATTGTATTTTTTGGCTAACTCCCAATGTGGTAGTTTTTTGTCTCCTAATTCTGGAATACTTCCTTCTTCAAAAATAGTTTCATTATCATCTTCCGAACTTCCAGCAGGAACTATTTTGTTGGGTATGTTAGGGATATTGTATAAAAGCTCAGTTAATTTGCTGTCTGCAATGTTAAATTGCTCTTGTAATTCTTTAGACTCTGCTTTTAATTTACCCGATTTTTCTTTTAACAAGTTTGCTTTTTGAGCTTCACCAGATTTAAACAACATTCCAATTTCTTTGTTTAAGGAATT
>CALHCC010000136.1 GCA_937930675.1 uncultured Flavobacteriaceae bacterium | reverse complement strand
TATAATGTCCCAACGTTCTTTAGATTGTCCTGTATGATAAGCTACATCTAAGGTTCCGTGCTTGTATTGTTCATGGCTTAATTGAGATGGAATAGGAGGTGCATCGTATGTTTTTCGTTTCATTTGATCGATGTACCAATCCGTAGCCAGTAAACTAGTATTTATTATTTTAATATCGGTTCTATAACCTTCTACTTCTTGCATGTACCATAATGGAAAAGTATCATTATCTCCAATGGTAAATAAAATGGCATTTTTATCGCAAGAATCTAAATACGCTTTGGCGTTAAAATATGCGGTGTATTTGTTAGATCTGTCATGATCGTCCCAGTTTTCAGAAGCTAACAATACAGGAGATACAAGCAAACAAATTGTAGGTATGGCAACAGTAAGTGCTTTGCTAGGTTGGTACTGGTTTATTTTGTCCCAAATAGCATAAACACCAAAACCTACCCACATGGCGAATATGTAAAAAGAACCTACAATAGCATAATCTCTTTCTCTAGGTTCAAAAGGTTTGGGGTTGGTATAAAATATAATAGCAAACCCTGTAAATACAAAAAACAACAGTAAATTGTAAAAGTTACGTTTGTCTTTTTGGTATTGAAAAACAAGTCCAATAATTCCTAAGAGAAACGGAATTCCATAATAAATATTTCTACCCTTGTTGTTTAATACTTGTGTAGGTAAATGTTTTTGAGAGCCTAAAAATAATGAATCAATCACATCAATTCCCGATAGCCAATTTCCATTAAAAACATCTAACCTTCCTTGAATATCATTCTGTTTCCCTATAAAATTCCAAAAAAGATATCTAAAATACATATATCCAAATTGGTATTTTACCATAAACTCTATGTTTTCATAAAAAGTAGGTTTTCTTTTGTCTTTAGGAGAAATTCCTACAATAGACTTATAGTTTTGTTCTAAACCGGGAACCACCATTCTTGGAATAAAACCTTTGTGCTTATTGGAAGTTTTTTCTTGAGCGTTTTTGTAATCGTTAACAATAATGTATTTGCCAGATTTGTAATCTTTTTCGTACTTAGGTTTTACATCTATCATAATAGGTTCTCCGTTGCTGTCTAAAGCAGGCTCTCTATCGTATTTAGAAGAATAGTAAGTGTCGTAAAAAATATTAGCATCTCCGTATTGTTCTCTGTCGTAATAAGCAAGTAACTCTCTGGCAGAGGAGGGGTTGTTTTCGTTGATAGTAGTACTTGCATTGGCTCTAATAGGTAACATTAACCAACAAGAGAAACCAATCATTACAAAAGCGATAGCTAATAGCGTAATATTAGCTACATATTTTTTGTGTTTTTTAGTGTAATCTAATCCAAAGTAAAAAGCAATAATAATTACAATACCCGCAATAATAGTACCTGTATTAAAAGGTAATCCTACGTTGTTAATAAAAAACAATTCGGATACACTAAAGAATTTTAAGGTAAAAGGAAATAGAAATTTAAAAATAAAAATTAAAGTACCTATGGCAATTGCATTGGCAATTACAAAGTTTTTAACGGTGTATTTTTTGTAGTAATGATTTAAATAAATAAATACCAAAGAAGGAATTACTAATAGGGATAAAATATGCACACCAAAAGAAAGCCCAATAACAAAACAAATTAAAATAAGCCATTTATTTCCTGGAGTTGTAGAAAAAGAAGCTTCCCATTTTAAACCTAGCCAAAACAAAAGAGCCATTAAAAAAGAAGACATGGCATACACTTCTGCTTCTACCGCACTAAACCAAAAACTATCAGAAAACGTATAGGTAAGACCCCCTACAAAAGCAGCACCTAAAATAGCCATTGCTTTCTGAGTTGTAAGTGTTGTATTTTTAATAGCAATGCGTTTAATTAAATTGGACAAAGACCAAAACATAAACAAAATGGTAAATGCACTTGCCAAACCAGACATAAAGTTTACCATGTAAGCAATGTTGCTTGGACTGTTACTAAATGTAGCAAAAAAAGCACCTAACATTTGAAATAAAGGAGCTCCTGGAGGATGTCCTACTTCTAATTTTACGGCTGTAGAAATGTACTCACCACAATCCCAAAAACTAACGGTGGGTTCTAAAGTTAATGTATAAGTAATAAGTGATATAGTAAAGGCTATCCACCCTAGGATAACATTCCATTTTTGATAAGTATTTTCTTTCATTACTGGTGTAAAAAACTAGTTTTAATCACAAATTTAGGTAAATATAAAGATACGGCTACGCATCACTTGCAAATATTACCCTTTATTTTTGTAGTAAACAATAAAACGTTGTATTTCAATTACTAGTATTTGGGTAAATTACTTTTTCGTTTTTTTTGAAAAAAACTATTGTGAATATTAGAATAGTGTGTATATTTGCCACCGCAAATACACTGTCCCATGGTGTAATGGTAACACAGCGGTTTTTGGTACCGTCGTTCAAGGTTCGAGTCCTTGTGGGACAACTTAAGAGCTTTAGATCTATTTAGATTTAAAGCTCTTTTTTATTTATAAGATTTATAGTTGTTTTGGATTATCACTAGGTTTTGTATTTGGATAAAACTTTTTTTTAGTCTAAAGAGCAAGAGTTTTAGATTTTTGATATTTCTAAATTGTGTTTTAAAAGTTTTGATTTTACCATTGAAAGATTTAGTTAAAACGTTTACTTTTTTGTGATTAAAATAGTTAAACTACATTGAAATTGCCATTACTTTATTGGTTTGTAGGTGATGATGCGTTAGAGATAGCAGTGGCATCCTTTTGCTTTGGGAAAAACAGATGTTTAATGTTAGAAATATAATTTAGGAAAACGGTGTGCTTTATAAACAGGGTTCTTAAACAGCAAAAGATATAGCGGATAGCCCGACCTGTAAGGGAACGCCCTAAATGGTTTATTATATGAAGACAAGAGGGTAATTTAAATTTTAAATCGTAATTTTGCAGCCTACAAAAAGAATAATATGTTAGATAAGTTAAGAATAGTTAAGCAGCGTTTTGATGAAGTTTCGGATTTAATTATCCAGCCAGATATTATTTCTGATCAGAAGCGTTATGCAAAACTTAACAAAGAATATAAGGATCTTAATAAAGTTGTTGAAAAAGGAAACGAATATGAAACTTTAGTTAGCAATGTAGAGGAGGCCAAAGAGATTATAGCTGATGGTTCTGATGCAGAGATGGTTGAGATGGCTAAAATGGAGATAGATGAGGCAAATGAAAAGATGCCGTTGTTAGAGGAGGAAATTAAGTTTATGTTAATCCCTAAAGATCCTGAGGATGCTAAGAATGTGATTGTTGAAATTAGAGCTGGAACGGGAGGTGATGAGGCTAGTATATTTGCTGGTGATTTGTATAGAATGTATACCAAGTATGCATCTACAAGAGGATGGAAATGTGAGGTTGAAGATATTGCTGATGGTACTTCTGGTGGTTTTAAAGAGATTATTTTTAGTGTAACGGGAGATGATGTTTATGGTGATTTAAAGTTTGAGTCTGGTGTGCATCGTGTTCAAAGAGTTCCTCAGACAGAAACTCAGGGACGTGTTCATACTTCTGCAGCAACAGTAATGGTGTTACCAGAGGCAGAGGAGTTTGATGTGGTGATTAACAATGCCGATGTTCGTGTTGATTTTTTCTGTTCTTCTGGTCCAGGAGGTCAGTCTGTAAACACAACGTATTCTGCGGTTCGTTTAACACACATTCCTACAGGAATTGTGGCTCAGTGTCAGGATCAAAAATCTCAGCATAAAAATAAGGATAAGGCGATGAAGGTTTTACGTTCTCGTATTTATGAGGTGGAATTGGCTAAAAAGTTAGAGGCTGATGCTGCACAGCGTAAAACAATGGTAAGTTCTGGGGATAGGTCTGCAAAAATTAGAACCTATAATTATCCTCAGGGTCGTGTAACGGAACATAGAATTGGTTTAACATTATATGATTTAGGAAAGATTATTGATGGAGATATTCATAAAATTATTGATGAATTAAAGTTGACTGAAAATACAGAAAAGTTAAAAGAGTTAGGAGAGGCTAGTCTTTAGATTTTAAAGATAGAAGTTAAAACAACACTATTTTGGTGAGTGTATAATACTTTTAAAAACAGATTTTGAAACACTATTCAAAATCTGTTTTTTTATTTTAAAGTTAGATGGGCTTGTGTAATACTATTTTGAATTTATTTTGTTGTATAAATTCAAGTTCATTTGTTAAACTTGTTTACTTGTCTAGAATTAGACAGTGCGACAATTTATTTTTTAAACGATATAACAAAATATGTATGTTAAAATTGCTCAAAGACACCTAAACCGAACAGTGCAAAATCGTATTTTACAGGATCGTTCTTATCTAATTTTCGCAAATGGGTATCTAGTTCTAGCAATGCCTTTGCATCGTTTTGTTTTCGGGTAATAAATCCTAGTTTTCTACCTACATTACCTGTGTGTACATCTAAAGGACAAGACAATACGGAAGGAGAAATGTTCTTCCAAATTCCTAGATCTACTCCCAAGGTATCTTGTCTTACCATCCATCTTAAAAACATGTTAATACGCTTGGCAGAAGATCCTTTAAAAGGATCTGAAACGTGTTTGGTGGTTCTAGCTGGATGCGGAATTTCGAAAAATATTTTTTTGAATTGATGAATGGCAGGTTGTAAGGAATGATTGGTTACGTTTTTAGAAAAAATAGTTTCTAATCCTTGGTGCTGTTGATAGATGTGTTTTAAGGCTTTTATAAAATAAGTAAAATCGGTACCGTTAAAAGTACGATGCTTGAAATCTTGTAGTTTTAATAGGTCTTTTTCTGTGTGATTCGTCACAAAGTCGAATGGAGTATTTTCTAAAAGCTCCATCATTTGTAAACAGTTTTTAATAATCATAGGGCGTTTTCCCCAAGATATAGTAGCTGCTAAAAAGCCTGCAATTTCAATATCTTCTTTTTTAGTAAACAGATGTGGAATTTGTACAGGGTCTGTATCAATAAACTGTGTTGTGTTGTATTGAGCTACTTTAGCGTCTAAAAATTGTTTTAATTCTTTGTGAGTCATTATTAGATATAAAAAGTAAGTTATTTGTGCTATTTATTGCTGATCTAACAACATTGGATGGGTTCTTTTGCAGAGTTGAATTGCAAATCCCCATGGATCTCTTAGCATCACAAGTCTAGAGCCATCAGCTAAAATATCATCAGAATATAAGGTGGCTCCTGCTTGGGTTAAACGCTTGATGTCATTATCAGGTGTGTCTGATACAAAAGCTAAGTGTAATTGTCTAGGATCCATTTTTTGGTAATTAGGAACATCATCAGCAGGGTTTCTGTAAATTTCAATCATTACATTTCCGCTAGTATCTGCTAAAAAAGTAATAAACGGAGCTTCTGTTTGTTGAAATTTAATACGCATTCCTAAATGCTCAACATACCATTTAGACATTTCTATAGGATGGGAAACATTGATGGCAAAATGTTCTATTTTCATAAGTGATAATTTCTTTTTTAGATGAATGTATTTTGATGCTTGTTGTTGTGAAACGAGTACTCCAAATATATTTTATTTTTATGGAGTAAAAAGAGGGCTTATAAAAATAATGTAAGAAATTCTGTTCCAATGCCTGCGTTTGAAGTGTATATTTGTTTGAAAATTAGTTTTAAATGAAATCATATCAACATAAAGCAACCTTAGGCAGCAAAACATCTTCTAAAATATCGATTGTTTCTGCTTTTAAAAGTATTGTTTGGCCAAGAAGAAAGCTAGTTTTTATAGGTTTAATGTTAATTGTTTTAAGTCGTTTGGCAAGTTTGGTATTGCCTTGGAAAACAAAAGTTTTGTTGGACGAAGTAATTCCTAATAAAAATTTTAAGGAATTGTACGCCTTGTTATTATTGGTAGGCGGAGCTATTTTGATACAAGCAATTACGTCTTTTTTATTAACAAAAATATTAAGTGTTCAGGCTCAGTATTTAATATCAGAATTAAGAGCACAGGTACAAAAAAAAGTATTGTCTTTGCCTATTCATTTTTTTGATAACACAAAATCTGGCGTGTTGGTTTCTAGAATTATGAGTGATGTTGAAGGAGTTCGGAATTTAATAGGTACAGGTTTGGTGCAGTTGGTAGGAGGAACTATTACTGCGTTAATTTCTTTGGTGTTGTTAATAAAAATAAGCTTATCTATGACCTTATTTGTGTTAGTACCTGTAAGTGTTTTTGGAGTAATTGCTTTAAAGGCTTTTGGTTACATACGTCCTATTTTTAGAAAACGAGGAAAAATTAAGGCAGAAGTTACCGGTAGGTTAACCGAAACCTTAGCAGGAGTAAGAGTTATTAAAGCTTTTAATGCAGAAGAACAAGAACATAAAGTATTTAAAAAAGGGGTACGTCTTTTGTTTGAAAATGTAAAAAATAGCTTAACAGCCACAGCGTTTATGACGAGTAGTGCTACTTTTTTATTGGGAATTGCTTCTACGGGAATTATGGGAATTGGGGGTTATAAAATTATGATTGGAGAGTTAACCGTGGGGGACTTTTTATCTTTTACATTACTATTAGGTTTTATGATTGCTCCTATTGTACAGATGAGTAATATTGGGAGTCAACTTACAGAAGCTTTAGCGGGTTTAGATAGAACAGAGGAGCTGATGAATATGAAAGCGGAAGAAGAAGATGAGAACAGAACAGTAGTATTAGAAAATATACAGGGAGATTTAAAATTTAAAGACGTGTCTTTTGCATATGAAAAAGATAAAGAAGTGTTACATACGATTAGTTTTGAAGCTAAAAAAGGTTCTGTAACAGCGTTGGTAGGAAGTTCGGGTTCTGGAAAATCTACCATTGCAAGTTTGTCTGCTACATTTTTAAATCCTAGCTCAGGTACTATTACAATAGATAATCAAGATCTTTCAAAAGTTCAATTAAAAAGTTTTAGAAAACATTTGGGGGTGGTATTGCAAGACGAGTTTTTATTTGAAGGAACGATTAAAGAAAATATTTTATTTCCAAGACCTAATGCAACAGATAAAGAGTTGCAAGATGCAGTAACCGCAGCTTATGTAAATGAGTTTACCGATAGATTTGAATTGGGCTTAAATACGTTAATAGGAGAAAGAGGTGTAAAATTATCTGGTGGGCAAAGACAACGTATTGCCATTGCAAGAGCTATACTTGCAGATCCTAAAATGATTATATTAGATGAGGCAACGTCTAATTTAGATACGGAAAGTGAAGTTTTAATTCAAAAGAGTTTGGATGGACTAACCAAAAATAGAACGACGCTAGTTATTGCCCATCGATTGAGTACGATTCGAAAAGCAGACCAAATTTTAGTCGTAGAAAAAGGAACGATTGTAGAAAGAGGAACTCATGATAAATTAATGGAAACTAAAGGTCGCTACCATCAATTGTACACATATCAAGGTAAAATATGATACGTATTAAAAGTGTAGTTCCGTTTTAAGTAGTAGTCTCTGTTTTTGTCCATATCTGATCGGCATTAAGATAAAAACTTCCTAAATGATTAAAATTACATTGGCTAGGAGCAATCATAGATAAAAAAGTTTCATGATTTTCTCTTTTGTATAGATGGTAGATTTCTCCTATTACAGGTTCAAAACTAAATTTAGCCTTAAAAATTTGTTGATTGTATTCAAACTCACGCATCATTTTTTCGTACTCAGCTTTTAATTCTAAAAACTTCGTTTCTACTTTATGATTTATTTTGTTAATACTTCTGTTTTTCCAAGCAATGGTGTCTGTAGCTTGTATGGCAGGAGCTCCAACGTTGGTCGCATAGGTTTTTAAGGCAGCATCGTATTTGTTTGAATTTTCATTATAAACGATATTATCGGGCTTTTTTTTAGCAGTCATAATTTTGTCTTTTAAGGTAAAAATAAAAAGAAGTATGTTTTTTAAGAAAACTTTTAAGAAAATAAGCTACTTAAGAATCGTAAAAAATTAGCAAGTATTTTAAGAATAGTATAAAATAATTTGATAGGTGTTTTGATATTTAAGATATTACTTGTAAATAATGTATTTTTGTTTGAAATTAACATAGTATGCTTTTTAAGTTTAATTTTTTATTCTTTTTCATTACAATTTTATCTTTTTCACAAAATTCTATTACGATAAAAGGGAGTGTTACGGATTATAATGGGAATGTACTTCCCTATGTAACTGTTTTGGTAGAAGAAACAAGAACAAAGTATGTGACAAGTCAAGAAGGGAGTTTTATGATTAAAACGCCTAAAAAGAGTAGTTTACTGTTTAAATCTTTAGGATATCAAACCAAAAGAATAGTAGTAGAAAATGAAGCCTTTTTACAGGTTGTTTTAGAAGAGAAAACAGAAGATTTAGAAGAGGTAGTTGTGATAGGTTATGGAATTAAAAGAGAGAAAAAATCTTTAGGTACTTCTACGTTTACCGTTAATCACGATGAATTAAATCATTCTGGTCAGATAAGTTTGGCAAATGCTTTGAGTGGAAAAGTAGCTGGAGCCGTTATTTCAACCTCGTCTTCTGCTTCAGGATCTTCATCGGGAATTATTTTACGAGGAGTAAATTCTTTAAATAGTTCAAATCAACCGTTAATTATTGTAGATGGTGTTCCTATTAACAATTACTCTGTATTTAGTAGTAATTTTCAAAATTCTTTTGATTTTGGTAGAGGAATTGACGGGATAAATGTAGAAGATATTGAAAGTTTAACCATTGTGAAAGGAGCTTCAGAAGCTGCCGTTTATGGTTCTAGAGCAGCTAATGGTGTTATTAATATTACAACCAAACAAAAAAATACGCAGGGTAAGCTACATGTAGATATTTCTTCTACAGTACATATATCTAGTGTTTTAAAGGCTCCAAAGTATCAAAATACATTTGGGCAAGGTTTTGGAGGAGCCCCTGGACTTAGTGAAAATGTATCGTTTGGTCCTAGATTAACAGGACAAATTTTACCTTGGGGTAACTTTGTAAATGGAGTGCAACGAGAAAAAGCATTTCGTGCTCAAAGAAATCAAATAGAAGAATTTTTTACCAATGGTATACAAACCAACAAACGTGTAGCTGTATATGGAGGTACCAAGGTACTAAGCGGAAAAGTTTCTTTTTCAAACAATCAGAATGATGGAATTTACCCAGGAAGTTACGATACCAATGATAGAAACTTAATTCACGGTTCTTTTCAAGCAAATTTGAATAGAATTAAGTTTGGAGCCAATTTGAATTATGTAAACATTAAAGGGAAGTCGGTTCCTGGAGGAGAATCGTTTACGCCTATTAATGGTTTGTTACAAATACCTGTAGATATAGATGTAAATGATTTGTCAGATTTAAACAATCCTTTTAATTCGGTAGACAATTATTTTACTCCTTTTGGAGTCATCAATCCTTTTTATGCCTTAAGAACAAGAGGAAATACGTTGGAGGAGAAAAGGTTTTACAGTTCTTGGTTTGCTAATTATAAGTTAAGTGATGCGATTAAGTTTAATTATACCTTTGGTATTGACAAAAATAAACAGCAAGTAACCACGTTTGCATCACAAATAGCTCCAAGTCCAGGAAGTCCTAATTTTGGAAATGTACGTAGTGAAGGTTTTTATGGAGAGGCGGATATTGATGTTAGACAATTGAATCATGATTTTACGATAGATCTAAGCAATAAGTTTTCAGAAAATATTAGAGCAAGTTCTACTATTGGTTTAAATGTTAATGAGGTGAGAAGTACGGTAAGCAGTATTTCTGTCGCTACACAAGAAGATCCAGGTTTCTTTTCTCTTAGTAATTCTAGCAATAGTCCAGATATAGGAGTAAATTCTATTTTGGGTAATGCTTTTTTAGGAAACAGTGATTTGATTAATGGGTTGAGTAAAAGAAGATTGATAGGAGTGTTTGCAACCACTACATTAAATTATAAAGAAAAACTATTTTTAACAGGTAATGTTCGAAACGATTGGACTTCTACATTGCCAGCTAAAAATAGGTCTATATTATATGGAGGATTAAATTCGGCTTGGATTTTTACCTCGTCTTTTCCCGTTATTAAAAATGTGATTAATTATGGGAAATTTAGATTGGGTTATGGAGAAACGGGCTTGGGGACAGATCCTTTTAATGTTTTTTCAGAAATAAGACCTACAACAATCAGCAATCAAGGGTTTAATGGTGTAAATTTTCCTTTAAATGGGGTAGAAGCTTTTGAACAAGGAACGCGAGCCGAAAATTTAAATTTAAAAGCAGAAAGAAGACAAGAATTAGAGGTAGGTACAGAATTATCTTTATTAAACAACAGATTAGGAATAGATCTAACTTATTATTATGCGTTAACAAAAGATCAAATTTTGCCTTTGCCTTTAGCACCCACTACAGGAAATAGTTTTCAAATAGCCAACGTTGGAATCATATCTAACCAGGGAATAGAATTGTTGTTTCATGTAAAGTGGTTAAAAAATTACCATCATTTTAGTTGGAATACTTCATTTAATTATTCAAAGACAAATAGTGTTTTAGAAGAATTAAACAATAATTTAGGACAAGTAGTTTTAGCGGGTACAGATGAAATTATTTTAACAGCGAGAGAAGGGGAAAAAATAGGTTTGATAGAAGGACGTGTTTCTAGAAGAGCTCCAGATGGTCGAATAATTGTAGATAATAGAGGAATTCCTATTCCATCAAACGAAAGAGAAGTATATGGAGATACTCAATATGATTATACCTTAGGACTTTCTAATACATTTCGTTATAAAAACGCATCTTTAAGTTTTATGTTAGATGCCAGACAAGGAGGTTTACTTTTTTCTAGAACCGCAAGAATTACTCGTTTTACAGGAAACTCAATAACTACAACTCCTAACAATAGAGAACCATTTGTAGTTCCAAATTCTGTACAAGAAATTGTTGCAAATGATGGGACGGTTTCTTTTACGGAAAATGAAACCCCAGTTGTAGGTTTTTTTAATTATTTAAACTCTAATAGCCAAGATAGAAATGAAGTAATTGATAAATCTTTTGTGAAATTAAGAGAAGTGGTCTTAAATTATGTATTTAAGGATGTAAAAATTTCTAAGAATACCAAAATAAAACAAGTATCACTGTCTATTATTGGTAGAAATTTAAAAATTTGGACACCTAAAGAAAATCAATTTATAGATCCAGAAGTTTCTAGTTTTGGAACAGATTTAAGGAGTCATTTTGGAGAGTTTTCTTTAGCTCCCAATACAAAAAGCATTAGCTTTAGTGTAAAGGCAAGTTTTTAACACATAAATACTATGAATTATTATTTAACATATTTTTCAAAACTAGCAATATTACTTGTTTTTGTTGCTTGTAGTAAAGATTTAGATATTAATGAGAATCCTAATCTTCCTAAAACCGTAGATAAAGAAACTATTTTAACCTCTGCTCAAGCTACCATGGCAACCCTTATGGGAGGTTTTTTTACTAATTACGGTGGGTTTATGGCTCAGTATCATACACAATCTCCCAACGGAACTCAGTATGTTAATATAGAGGAATATACTATTTCTCAAAACTTTACAGACGGCGTTTGGTTAGAATCTTTTGTAGGTGTTATTGATAATTTAGATTTTGTAACCGATCAAGCTACAGGCAATCAAGATACAGCAGCTTATTTAATTGCAAAAATATTGCGAGTATACATGTATCAGGTTTTAACCGATTTGTACGGAGATATTCCTTATGTAGAAAGGTTAGAAGGCCTCACCAATTTGAATCCTACTCCTGTAGCACAACAAATTATTTATCAAAATTTGCTAACTACTATTGATGAGGCACTAACAAGATATTTAGACAATCCTAGTAATTTACAATTTCCAGAGCAGGACATTTTATTAAATTCTGATATGGACGAGTGGATTAAATTTGCCAATACATTAAAACTAAAAATGTACATGCGATTGTCTTATACAGAAGATGCAAATCCAGGTGAGGTACTAAAACTATTAGCGGAAGATAATTTTGTTAGTCAAGACATTCGTTTTGATGCCTATGAAAATATAGAAAACAAACGAAATCCATTTTCTGACGTACAATTACATACTTTAAATGGTGTAAATCATGTAGCGAGTAATTCATTATTACAATTTTATAAAAATAATAACGATCCTAGGTTACAACAAGTGTATCGTTTAGGAAGAGGAACAGAAGTGTTTTTAGGTTTGGATCAAGGTAGTAGAGTTAGGTTTTCAGGAGGGTTAAATCCTGCCAGTTTAAACTTTAGTCCAGTAAGACCTGTATTCTTTTTAACATTAATGGAAAGTAACTTTTTACAGTCAGAGGCTTATATTAGATATGGAAACTCTAATACGATGGCAAAATTTAAATATGAAGAAGGAATTAAAGCCTCTTTTGTAAATAATAATTTGTCTTTAGAACAAGCAGAGGTGTTAGTTAATGGTGCTTATGCGTTTGTTACAGACAATGATATAGAAAAAGAAGTAAGACAAGTAATCGTACAAAAGTGGGCTGCGTTACCTTATGTAAATAATATAGAAGCTTATTTTGAACATTTAAGAACAGGGTATCCTGATTTAATTTCTATAGGAAATACACCTAATTATACTTTGGGTAATTTAATTGTTTCTGTAGCTTCAAGATTGTCTGCTACAAATTTAATTCCACAAACGATGTGGTATCCTGATATTGAAATAGAAAGAAATACCAATTTTTCTCAAAAAAATAATCTTTTAGAGAAAAATTGGTGGAATCAAAAGAGTAAAATAGGTTCTTCTTTTACAAATTAAAACAAACATAGTTTAAACTGCTTGTCGTTGAGGTTGTGCTACTTTAGCAGTTAATGTATAAGAAATTCCATTAGAGTGAACGTTACTCTCTCCGTATAATACATAATCTCCATGATGATAAATTTCTTCTTTAGTATCTGATATATGATAGAGTTCAGAAGCTTTTAAATTTAAACTGTAGATAGGAAATTTTGTTGTCTTAGTAGAATAAATCTCTAATTCATAACTTGTGTTTTCAATTTCCTGAGGGTTAGAAATATACCAAGTAGGTACAGAAAAAACAGCACCTTCAGGATAGGCAGGAGTTGTAATTTCTATATCTTCTTCAAAAGGAAAAGACGCTTGCTCTTGCTTTATTCCATCTACTTTTTTGATTTTACAAATTAATGTATCTTCATTGTTTTCAATAACATCACATACATTTAATACAGATAATTGGAAATAAGGGGTAGTAAGCATAATAAAAATAATATTTGAATTTTATGGATAGTTTTATTTATAATGAAGTTAAAAAAAACTTTCAACATATATAAACGATAACCATAAAGCTCTTTATCATTGGTATAAAACCAAATAAACCCGTTTTGTATAGGATTTTTATTTAAGTGTTCTTACATTTTTTATTAAGCCTTTATAATTGTCACTTAAGGTTGCTTTGTAACCACCTTCTAATAATATTAAGTTATCAGCAGGAACAATTTCTTGTATTTTTGCGGTATTTACAATGTAATTTCTATGTGTTCTGTTAAACTTATCGTTCCCCAATAATTCTAAAATCTTTTTTAGAGAGATTAAAATCACAAACTTTTCTTTTTCGGTAATAATGTTGCAATATTTTTCTTCGACTTCTACATAAATAATTTCAGAGATAAGTACTTTTTTAAGTGCTTTACCTTTTTTAATAAACAAATATTCGGTCCCAATAACGGTATCTTCTTCTTCATTAAAAAACACATCGTCTTGCTTGTAAAATTTTTCTACAGCAGTTTCAATAGCGTATAAAATTTCTAGCTCATTAAAGGGTTTTATTAAATAACTAAAAGGTTGGGTAAGTTTGGCTCTTTCAAAAATTTGTTTGTCTGTAGAAGAAGTTAAAAAGACAACTGGTTTAGAGGAGTTAGAAATGGTATTAATGGTTTCTGCAAATACAATTCCATCGGGGTTTCCATTTAAAAAAATATCTGCAATTACAATGTCTATTTTTTCTTTATAAAATATTTTTAGGGCATCTTGTAAATTGGTAGCTAAGCCTACTACCGTAAAATTGTTTTCTAAAAGTGTTTTTTCTAATCTGTCACTTTCTGTTTTTGTGTCTTCAATAATAAGTACTCTAATGTTATCCATTTATTAAAATTTTAATGTTTTTATAATTGTGGTTTTACAATTATAAACTAGGGGATGATTTAATAAAAAATTATTCTTTTATATCTAATATCTCTCTAAGGGTGTAAAAAATCTGCTCGATTAATCTAATGTCTTCGGTAACTATTTCTGCTGTAGCTTCCATTCCGTTTCTAAAATTTAAGATAGAATTGTTAGAAGTTTTGTTTTGTTTGTCTAATACCACTGTAGCATTAAACATTCCATTTTTTGCTTTTGCTATTTTTGCAATCGACTTAACTTTTGCTTTTACTGCTCCATACTCTTGAAAAGGATATCCTTTAAATTTAAGATATACTTTTTGATTTACTTTTACTTTACCAAAATTATTTTGAGGAATTTGTAAGGTACCCACATAATGCTCATTTAGACCTAAAACATACATAAGCTCGGTGTTTTTTGTTATTTTCTGATGATTTTGTAGAACTTCTGTAAAAATAACAGTCCCATCAACAGGAGCTGTTAATATATAAATGCTTTTCCAATGGGCAATAGTGCTTAAAAGAGTGTTTAACGATTGTTTAAAAATTTCTTTTTGATTGGTTCCTTGTTTTTGCAAAGTAAGTATTTCACTATTCTTTTCCTGAATTTTTAATTTATTAATAGCTACATTTTCTTGTGTTGTTTTTAAGGGCAATTGACGGTTTAAGTAATCGCTTTCTATTTCTAATATTTTATATTTAGAGATAATGTTTTTATTGTATATCTTTTGATCAATTGTAAATCGTTCGTTTTGCAGTGTGGCATTTTTCTCTAAAATAATTTCTTGTTGCTGTAAGCTATATACAATGGCATTTAATTGTGTAATCTCTTTGTTTAAAATGTCTAGCTGCTTTTGATAGTATTGATTGTGAAATAAAGAAACGGTTTCTATGTAAATTTTTTGAAAGTTTTGATATTCTAGTTGTATTTCTCCCAATTCCTGATACGCAGACAATAAATCATTGCTTAAATATTCAAAATCATTTTTGTTTTGTAAAAAATGTTGAATTTTTTTGAGTTCTTTCTCTAACAAAAGCACGTTTTGATGTTTGGCAGTACTTTCTAAATAAGCAAGAATGCTGTTCTTTGTAACAGTAGCTCCATCTTTAATATGCAATTGGGCAATTCTTCCATCTGTTTTAGCAATTAAAGGTTTAGGATGCGTTTTACTAATAAGTGTACAATGCGCATTTACAATGGTAGGGTAATGAACTACAAACGCTGTAATAATAAATGTAAGAATAAGTGCACAAATGGTTAAATTAGAAAATGTGTACGCTTTGTTGGGAATGAGTGCGAGGTAATCTTTAACAGGTTCACTATAATAGTGTTCAATATCTTTTTTATCCGACATAGTTCTAATTCTCTTTAAGATCCTAATTCTAATTGATTTTTAACCAAGGTAAAATAATGGCCTTTTAAAGCTACCAATTCATTATGATTGCCTTGTTCTACCACGTTGCCTTTGTTTAGTACAATAATTTGATCCGCATTTTTTACCGTACTTAACCTGTGTGCTACTACCACTACCGTTTTGCTATTTTGTTGTTCTCCTTTAAAAAACACATCTAAGTTTTTCATAATGGTTACTTCGTTGTTGGCATCTAATGCAGAGGTAGCTTCATCAAAAAAGATATATTCAGGATTTTTATAAACGGCTCTCGCAATTAAAATTCGTTGTTTTTGTCCACCGCTTAAACCAATTCCGTTGCTTCCTATTTTGGTTTGATATCCGTTGGGTAGCTCAGCAACAAATTCTTGAATGTTGGCCGTGTTTGCAGCCAAGGACAATTTTGCTTTATCGGTTCTTCCTTCTACATCCGATTCGCTTATATTTCTGGCAATGGTGTCCGAAAAAATATGACCGTCCTGTATCACCACACCACAGTTGGCTCTCCAAAACTGATAACCTATTTTGTTTAAATGGTAATTGCCTACTAGAATTTCTCCTTCTGTAGGAGTATCGTATTGCAATAAAATTTTAAGTAACGTAGTTTTTCCGCTACCACTAGCTCCCACAATGGCTGTGGTTTTTCCTTGTGGAATTTTAACGTTGATGTTATTTAATACCATTTTAGAGGCAGAACTTCCGTATCGGTAACTCACGTTTTTTAAGGTGATAGATTTATCTATAGGCAATTCATTAATATAGGCGTTTTCAATAGGCTCTTCGTTTTCTTTTTGATGAATTTCATTGAGTCGTAAAAGGCTTAAACGTGCATCTTGATAATCTCTCATAAACCCTAAAAAGTTGTAAATAGGAATGTTCATTTGACCTATAATGTATTGTACAGATAGCATGGTTCCTAAAGTCATACTTCCATCAATTACTGCTTTTGCAGCAATAAACGTAATGGTAATGTTTTTTATCTGATCGATAAATCGTCCACCTTCGTTCTGACTTTGATTGATGGCCATATTTTTCATATCCAACTTAAACATTCGAGCTTGTAAAGATTCCCATTCCCATCTACGTCTTTGTTCAGAACCGTTTAGTTTAATCTCTTGCATCCCACTAATCAGTTCTATGGTGGTGTTTTTGTTTTTACTTGCCTGATCAAAATACTTAAAATTCATTTCCGATCTTTTTTTCATGAACAAACGAATCCAACCGACGTAGCAAATAGAACCTATTAAAAATACCAGTAGGAGCGTGGTGTTAAAATAAGCTAGAATACTACAAAAAACAGCTAAGGTAATGGCAGAAAATAAAACGTTTAAGGTAGTAGTGGAGAGAAACTTATGAATTTGATTGTTGTCTTCTATTCGTTGTAAAATATCTCCTTTGGCTCTGCTATCAAAATACCGAATGGGCAAACGCATGAGTTTAATCATAAAGTCAGAAAGCATTCGTAAATTCATTCTGCTAGTAATGTGCAATACAATCCAATTTCGGTACACAAGCAAACCAAGTTCAGAACTAAAGAGCATAATTTGAGCGAACAATACCAAATACACAAAGTTTAAATTCAGTTTATTGATACCTGTATCTACAATTTGTTGTGTTAAAAACGGAAAGGTGAATTGTATGAGTGTTCCAAATAACAATCCTAAAACAATAGGGTAGGTGTATTTTTTATGGGGTTGTAAATACGTGAGTAGAAAAGAAAAAAGATGGTTTTTTTTAGTGTTTTTGTTCTCGTTGTTTAAATTGGGCGTAGGTTCTAATAGCAAAACCACTCCTTCTTGTTCTTGGTGATCGTTGAGGACTCCCCAACCTTCTAAAAACTCTTGTTGGGTATAGGTAATTAAGCCATAATTGGCAGGGTCTGCAACTACTACTTTGTTTTTGGTAATTTCGTACACCACTGCGTAGTGTCTTTCTCGCCAATGTACCATACAAGGTAAGGGAAGCTCTGTAGCCAAGGTGTTAAAATTGGCTTTTAAGCCTAGGGTGGCAAATCCAATTTTTTCTGCAGCATCTACCAAACCCGCTAACGTGGTTCCCTCTCCGTTAATGTAAGATATTTCTCTAATGTAAGCAAGGTCTACGTTTACGCCATGATATTTGCAAATCATTTTTAAAGACGTAGGACCACAATCCATAAAGTCGTATTGATGGTAATGCGGGTATTTTTTTTTCATGCAATGTATTAATTCTATATCAAGGAATAATTACCCACATAAAAATATGCTTTATTGCTTAATAAAGCCAGTAGGAATGCATAAAAAAGCGTAGAATTCAAGAAATTAAATGCATTTTTAAAAG
>CALHCC010000135.1 GCA_937930675.1 uncultured Flavobacteriaceae bacterium | reverse complement strand
CCTTCTACATGAATAAAAGATCTAAAATCTACTTTTACTTTTTGCTTTTCCGACAAAATAGAAAATGGAGATTGTTGATCTGATTTAGGCTCTGGTTGCGAAACTAGTATAGTCTTTACTTTCATCTTTTTCTTACTCAGTGTACCGTTTAAACAAATAGATAAACGGTACTATTTCTAAAATGCAAAGGTACAAAATTATATACAAAAGTTGTCCGGAAACTAGATTTTTATTGTTCCATACCAGTATTACAAACCGAAAACAATACAATAGTAAAGCACTGATTAAAACTACATTAAACACATGACTCACTGTAGATAAGTGTAAAAAACCATAGCTTAAAACAGGGTACAATAGTAACAGAACACAAGCTAAGTAACTCGTTTCCAACACCAACATTTGTTTATACACAGTTATTCGTTTAAAAAAATAGGATAATAATTTTCCTGCTAAAATTTTTAACAAACAATACCCAAAAACGCTCCCTAACACCTGTATAAAAACACGTACAAAAGAGCCATAAATAATTTCTTGGGAATACCCTAAAAGCATCACCAACATCGTTTTTGCAATAATCAAAAAACCTAGTACCACTATATAGTACAAAGAAAAAACAGGAGTTACATCTACAGGATATGCGTAAAAGTATTTATTCGTGAAAAAAGTATTAAAAAACAATCTAGATCTTCTTAAATCCATCAAACACATAAAAAAAACAAAGACAATAGGTAAGTACAATACAATGGTTACAACATTATTATAACAACCCTCTCTAAGTTCTAAATTCATCATTTTTTTAATAAACAAGCGTATCAATATTGATGTAAAATTAGGAATAAAAAAGTGTAAATTTGTAGTTTCTAAATATCTTGTATGCACAAAGTTTTAATTATTATCCCAACACTTAATGAAGTTGAGAATATCAACACCATTATTCATCAGGTGTTTGATGTTGATAATAATTATCACATACTTATTGTTGACGATCATTCTACAGATGGTACCATTGCCAAAGTACAGGCATTGCAACAACTATACTCTCAATTATTTTTAGAGATTAGAACAAAAAACAAGGGATTAGGCAAAGCATACATCCATGGTTTTTTATGGGCTCTAAAAAGAGACTACAACTATATCATAGAAATGGATGCTGATTTTTCTCATAATCCTAAAGATTTACCTAGACTCGTAAGCACATGTCAACAAGGTTACGATGTGGTGATTGGTTCTAGATACATTAACAATAAAATTAATGTGATTAATTGGGATTTTAAACGATTGATGCTTTCTTATTTTGCCTCTAAATATGTAAAAATAATTACAGGAATGCCCTTTTTTGATACCACTGCTGGCTTTATTTGCTATCACAAAAACGTATTAAAAACAATTAATTTAAACGAAATTAGATTTACAGGCTACGCTTTTCAAATTGAAATGAAATTTAAGGCATGGTTACATCAATTCAACATAAAAGAAATTCCTATCATATTTACCGATAGAACCAAAGGGACCTCTAAATTAGATAGCTCTATTATAAGTGAAGCTATTTTTGGAGTGATTAACATGAAAATTAAAGGACTTACAAAAAAATAAATTATGAGCTGTACTGTTATTAAAGGTGCCACCATTATAAACGAAGGAATTTCTTTTACAAAAGACGTACTTATTGAGAATGAAATCATAAAAACCATTGCAGAGGATATTAAAGTTCCTAAAAATGCTATGGTTATTGATGCCAAAGGAAAATTATTAATTCCTGGAGCCATAGACGATCAGGTACATTTTAGAGAGCCTGGACTTACAGAAAAAGCCAACATTGCTACAGAAAGTAAAGCTGCAGCCGCTGGGGGAATTACTACGTTTATAGAAATGCCCAATACGGTTCCACAAGCCACTACACAAGAATTACTTGAAAATAAATTTAGAATTGCCTCTAAAGACTCTTACGTAAACTATTCTTTTATGTTCGGTGGAACGAATGACAACCTTGAGGAATTATTAAAAACAGATCCTAAAAAAGTAGCGGGTATTAAATTATTTTTAGGCTCTTCTACAGGGAATATGTTAGTAGATAATCCTGAAGTTTTAGAAAAAATATTCTCTTCTACCAACATGGTTATTTCTACGCATTGCGAAGATGAACAAACCATTAAAAACAACATGAAGGCTGCATTGGAAGAATTTGGAGAAGACATTCCTATCAACCAACACCCTGTGATTAGAAGTGCAGAAGCTTGTTATATCTCATCTTCTAAGGCCATTGAATTGGCTAAAAAAACAGGAGCTAGATTGCATGTTTTTCATTTGTCTACTGCTAAAGAAATGGAATTGTTTAGAAACGATATTCCGTTAAAAGACAAAAAAATTACAGCAGAAGTATGTATACACCATTTAACATTTACAAGCGATCAGTACGATGAAAAAGGAACATTTATCAAATGGAATCCTGCTGTAAAAACAAAAAATGACAGAGAAGCTTTATGGACTGCTTTATTAGATGATAGAATTGATGTAATTGCCACAGATCACGCTCCTCATACCTTAACAGAAAAACAAAACACCTACACCAAAGCTCCTAGTGGTGGACCTTTGGTACAACATGCCATTCCTGCCATGCTAAGTTTTGTGGACGAGGGTAAAATTACTCTTGAAAAAATGGTAGAAAAAATGTGTCACAATCCTGCTATTCTTTTTGATATAGAAAAAAGAGGATACATTAAAGAAGGTTATTATGCCGATTTGGTGTTAATTGAACCGAATCAACCATGGACGGTTACCAAAGAAAACATACTTTACAAATGTGGATGGAGTCCTTTTGAAGGAACTACTTTTAACAACACTATTACACATACTTTTGTAAACGGAAACTTAATTTATAATCAAGGGACGTTTGATGAGCATACAAAAGGAAAAAGAGTTACTTTTAATAGATAGACTATGAAACGTTTATGCTACCCATTATTTTTAGGAATAGCTTTGTTGATGAGTTGCAATAGCAATACCATTATAAAAAAGCCTGACAACTTAATTCCTAAACAACAAATGATTGCTATTTTAACAGATACGTATCTTGCAAAATCAGCTAAAAATTTAACCAATACCCATGGAGATAAACATATTAGTTACCATGCGTTAATTTATCAAAAACACGATATTGATTCTTTACGCTTTCATCAAAGTTTAAAATACTATACTTCTGACATTAGTTTAAACGAAGAAATTTTAAAAGCCGTTAAAGCAACTATTGATGAACAATTAGATAAAAAATCTAAAGAATTGGAAAAAGAATCTTTAGAAAAATCCACAAAAAGCGAGGGTTCTTAACTTTCGCTTTTTTGTTTTATAAAATACATACCTAACAACAACCAAGCTGCTAAAAATAACAAACCTCCCACAGGAGTAACAAACCAAATATAAGCAGCAGGTACTACTCCTAATGTAAGTAAGTATATAGAACCTGAAAAGAGTAAAATACCTAAAGACAGTAACAAACTTACATTCTTTTTAGCCACATTACTTAACACAGGAATCAATCCTACAATAAGGATTAGCAAACTATGAATTACTTGATATCTAATTCCTGTTAAAAAGCTATTTAACAATTCTGGTGTTAATACATCTTTTAATCCATGAGCCCCAAAAGCTCCTAGAGCTACAGAGGTTGCTCCGCTAAAAGCCGCAAATACATTATATTTTTTCATACTTCTTACATCTTTAAATAAAACTCTTGGGTTAATTCAATATACTGTTCTGTGTACACATGTCTTTCAATTTCAATAACCAACTCATTAAAAACACAAACCACCTGCTTTCTACTTAATAATAATAAACTCCTTTTAGCCGTTGCTGTTTTATTTCCTTTTACTCGTGTTATCTTAAGCGGAAACAACCCCAAAGAAGCCGCTATTTTTAAAAAATAAACTTCTTCTTTACAAGGTATGATAAAACTACAGTTTCCATCTTTCTCTAACAAATTAAGGGTACAGTTTAACAACTTTTTAAAAGTTAAGCCCTCTACATGTCTCGCTAAAGTTCTTGAGCTATTGGGAGATGTAAATGTATCTGTATAATAAGGAGGATTAGAAACAACTAAATCGTATTTTTTATTTGTTTGATAATCTTCTACAGGAGTTTGATGTAAAGTAAGTCTTTTAGACCAATCCGAATTTTGAAAATTAAGCTTGGCTTCGTAACAAGCTGCATCCTCTACTTCTAAAGCATCTATAAAAGATGATTTATTTCTTTGAGCCAACATTAAAGCAATTAAGCCTGTTCCTGTTCCTATATCTAATACATTGTTTACATTATCAATAGGAGTCCAAGCACCCAATAAAACTCCATCTGTTCCCACTTTCATGGCAGATTGATTTTGTAGAATGGTAAATTGCTTGAATCTGAACATTTGATTTTTTTTAAGAATGTAAAAATACAAATGTTCGCGTTAAGATGTTTAAGATAAATACATCTCTATTAAACCCGGGGGCGTTTCTAAAACTACTTGTTTTCCTTTTCGATCAATTTCTTTGATAAACTCATCAATCATAGGTATCAACACTGGAGTTCCTTCATAATCAATTTCAAATAAAGCTTGAGCCGTGCTATCATTTATGCCTACAACCTCCCCAAAAGCTCCGTAATTTACGTCTACAGCTTTAAAGCCAATTACTTCGTGAAAGTAGAATTTGTTTCCTGTAAGTTTCGGTAAAAATTCAAGAGGTAAGTAAATTCCTGAATTCATAATCGCATCTGCATCTTGTTCTGTATCTACCGTTTCAAAACACACACGCAATTGATTTCCTTTTTGTAGTAAACTTTCTGTAATAAAAAAAGGAATCAAGTCTTTGCCATGTTCGACAAAGACAGATTCCAAATTTTGATACAATGAAGGCTCATCGGTGTCTAATTTAATGACTACCTCCCCTTTAAAGCTATGCTTTCTAACGATTTTACCTAGATAGAAACAATCCTCTTTCTTAAACATAAAATCGTTTTTTTAGCAATTACTCAGCAGCCTCTTCTGTTGTTTCTTCAGCAGTAGCTTCTTCTGGTGCAGCAGCCTCAGCCTCTGCAGCTTTTGCTTCTGCTAACAATGCTTCTTCTGCTTCTTTTGCAGCAGCAACACGTGCATCACTTACCGCTTTTTCAGCTTCTAATGCTTTTGCTTTTGCAGCAGCTTGCTCAGCAGTTAAACCATCTTTTTTAGCTTGAATTGCAGCTTCTTTAGCTTCTACCCATGCTTTAAATTTAGCTTCTGCTTGCTCTTCTGTTAAAGCTCCTTTTTTAACACCACCTTGTAAATGTTTTTTTAACAAAACACCTTTGGTAGATAAAATAGTTTTTGCAGTATCTGTTGGTTGTGCACCGTTGTTTAACCACTTTACAGAAGCATCAACATTTAATTCGATGATTGCTGGGTTGTGATTTGGATTGTAAGTTCCTAATTTTTCTAAGAATTTACCATCTCTTTTAGAACGTGCATCTGCAGCTACTACGTAGTAAAAAGGTTTTCCTTTTTTACCGTGTCTTTGTAATCTAATTTTTACTGACATAATTTAAAATTGTGTAGGTTCACGACCTACGTTATTAATTTTTGAAGTGCAAATATACAATTATTATTTTCGAGTTCAGAAATTATTTATTACTTTCTTCTTTGATGACTACTTGGCTCTTGGACAGAGGTTTTCCTATATAAATTAACTTGCAATCTTTACCAATGGTAATGCGTTGATTGGCCGCAGCAATTACATACAATTCTCCTTTACTATCGGCTATAAACAACGGAATGGTATCCGATTTTTCTGTTAACAATTGATTTTTTTCGACAAAATCTTCTTGAGAATTTAGTTTCATCTCGTTTATTTGAGGATAATCTCTTAACAACTCACTAAATTTAATAAAATCGTCTTGTAAAGAAAGAAAGTTACTATCCTCATCTCGTTCTCCTTCTTTTAATTCCGTTTCTGACACAAATCTAAAGGCAGCAGATTTTTCTATTCGTTTGCTAAAATTGGTAATTGCATGTACGTTTACTTTTTTACTTCCTGTTAATGCTAGCATATAACCAATATCTGTATATTCTATATTATTTGCAATATCATCAGAAAACACATCTACCACTTCTGCACTCAAACCTTCTTCTTGTGCTAATTTTATCTTGTCTTCGTTATTATCTATTAACACTACATGTCTGTTTTTTTCTTCTAAATACTTGGCTATAATTCTAGCAACTTCAGAAGCTCCTACAATTAAAATCCCTTCAGAAGATCTAATATATACTCCTAATATTCTTGCCAATAATCTGGCTGTAGTTGCATTTAATAATACGGTTCCCAATACAATTACAAAAACCAAAGGTGTAATGTATTCTGCTCCAGGTTCTCCATTAGCTACTAATTTTAAGCCAAATAAAGAGGCGATTCCCGCAGCAACAATCCCTCTAGGTCCTACCCAACTAATAAAGGCTTTTTCTGTAAATTTTAATCCTGAGTTTCTAATACTTAAAAACACACCGATAGGTCTTATCACTAAAATAATAATAGCAAATAATGCGATGGTTTGCCAATTGTTAATTAAATCAAAATCCTTTAAATTCATATTTGCAGACAACAAAATGAATAGTATTGAAATTAACAATACGCTTAACGATTCTTTAAAATCTATAATTTCTTTTAAATACGGAACGTCTATATTTCCCAACACCATTCCCATCACCACTACAGATAACAAACCTGATTCGTGTGCAAAAGAATCGGACAATACAAAAACTCCTAAAACGTATGCCAACGTAAATACATTTAACAAATACTTAGGCAGCATTTTATTTTTAAGTATAAAATTAAAGGCATGTGCAAAGGTGAATCCAAAGGTAGAACCGAATAATACAATTTTTCCAAACTCAATAATAGCAGTTTGCGTAAAATGACTGGTATGCTCTACACTAATAAATTCAAAAACCAAAACAGCCACCAAAGCCCCAATAGGATCTATTAAAATACCTTCCCATTTTAAAATAGCAGAAACATCTCTCTTTAATCTAACATTTCTTAAAATTGGTGTAATTACCGTAGGCCCTGTAACAATAATTAAGGATGAAAACAAAAAGGAAATGGACCAACTTAAATGAAATAAGTAGTGTACTGTAATTCCCGCTCCAAAAAAGGTAACCACCGCACCTACTGTTATTAACCTAAGTATAGAAGGCCCTACGTTTAATACTTCTTTTTTCTTTAGGGTAAGTCCACCTTCAAACAAAATAATACTAATGGCTAATGATACAAAGTAGAAAAGACTTTCTCCTGCAAACAGTCCTTTTTTTCCGTTCCACACAGGTTCAATCCATTTGGCTCCGTTTTCTGTAATTAGAGTAGATACAGGCCCTACTAGTAAACCTACTAAAATTAAGGGTAAAATAGCAGGCAACTTAAACTTCCACGCTACCCATTGAGCAATAATACCCATAATAATAATCCCTGCTAATTCTACCATATTTGTAATTTTCTATACTAAAATAACTAATTTACATCTATTCTGTAAAAGTAAAAGGGCTGTTTC
>CALHCC010000134.1 GCA_937930675.1 uncultured Flavobacteriaceae bacterium | reverse complement strand
TTACATTCATCTAGAATAATATCGCTATAAATATTAGTTTTAAGATTGTTTCGAGATGTGTTATTTTTAATGTTGGCTTTGTAGCCAACCCATAGTAAATCTAGTTTGTTTATTTTTTTATTGATAGCAGTAGGTAATTTGGCTTTGCTTAGTGTTTTGATGTTTTTTTCAAATAGAATAGCAGAGGAATTAAGTTCCGAATTGATAGAAGGAATTCTAACTTTTTTAATATAATAGATTTTATTTTTAGCCATTCTTTGAGAAAGCATGGCTTGTTTAGAAATTAAATTAATTGCTTGCGAATTGGTGATCCTTTTTTGTGCAAAAACAGAAAAGGTGGTTGCAATTATAAAAAATAGTGTAGTTTTTTTCATGTTGTGTGTAATAAGTTACGATTTGTTTAAGTCTGCATACATTTTGGTAGTTGCATTTGCTTTAGCTAATACAGTGTTGCATAAATCAAAAAGTTCTTCGGTAGTTATTTTTTTGGAATTCATGATTACCTTTCCATTTTTGTATAGCATTGATTTTAATTTGTTCCAATAATACAAAACTTCACTTAAGGAATCGTCAATTTCTAAGGTGTTAAATTCTAATACAGTTAAATAGTTTAGGTTTTTTTCCATGGTTTGTACAATGGTATTAATCTCTTTAGGAGTTACTTTTTTAACGTCAAAAGAATTTAAAGCATAATAAAGTGTTAGTCGTTGTGTTAAATATCTTAATTTACCAGATGCACCTGTAGCTTTGGCGATGTTTTGTAAAACGTAATTTTTGTTTTTGTCTGTGCTAAGGTTAGATTTTGTTTTAGAATAATCAATTAAACTCGTAACTACATCGTCGCAAATTGCTAAAAATAAGGTATTGCATGCTACAACTTCGTTCATGGATTTTTTAGTGGTTCCTTCAATCAGCTTTTTGTAAGTGTTAAAAGTAAATTCTTGTACGTCTATTTTATATTTAATAGTTTTAGTAGGTGCAAAAGTTCGTAAGTATTTTATACCATATTCAAAAGCATTAATAGCGGCTTCTAATTCTTTTTCTGCATCTTTTCCTTTTTTGCTGGCTTCAATATATAGTTTGTCTTTAGCCATTCTTTGCCCTAACATTCTTTGCTTACCTGCTAAGTTTACTGCTTGAGACAAATAATGTGTTTTTTGAGAAAAAATGTTGAGGTTAGTTGTGATAATTAATATAAGTAGTAGTTTGTTTTTCATAAATTAAATTTTAATATTTTTATTAGGGGTTTTCAATAAACAAATGTACTTAATAAGCTTTTTTTAGAAACTGTGTTTTAACCATATAAAAAAATGTTTTTGATTCTGTTTTTAACAGGTTGTCTTGGAAAAGAGTTTTAGTATTAAAGTATAAAGTTCTGTATTAGGTGATTTTATTGTTTAAATTTTAAGACTATTTTAGAGAAATAACAGTATAAATGTCATTCAATAAGGTTTTGGAATGTTTATTGTCTAAATTTGTAAATGTTTAGTTAACTAAAAATAGAAATATGTATCCACAAGAATTAACAGCTCCTATGGAAGCTCAATTAGTACAATCTGGTGTAGAGGCACTTAAAGAACCTATAAATGTTGAATCGTTTTTAGCGAAAAAAGGAACGGCTTTAATTATTGTAAACTCTGTGTGTGGTTGTGCGGCAGGTACTGCACGTCCAGGAGTAATAGCTTCTTTACAAAATGCAAAATTGCCTACGAGTTTAGGAACTGTTTTTGCAGGAGTAGATGGAGCTGCTGTACAAAAAGCAAGAGAATATATGATTCCGTTTCCTCCATCTTCTCCGGCGGTTGCGTTGTTTAAAGATGGTGAATTGGTGCATATGTTAGAACGTCATCATATTGAAGGGCATTCTGCAGAGGCAATTGCAGCAAATTTGTCAGGTGCTTATGACGAGTATTGTTAGTCGTTAATAAATGATGGCATTAAAAAAGACTTTTTATGTAGTGTAAAAAGTCTTTTTTATTTGTGATAAGTTAAAAAAAGGAATTAGGCTTTTTGATAAATAAATTGTGGTACTGTTGATTCTCAACAAATAAACGAATTTAGCAGATGAACTTGAATTTATACGTTAGAATAAATTCAAAATAATAGTGTTATACATTTTTTACACAAGCTTGCCAAATAGTGTCTTTGGGAACCGGAGCATGAAGGGTAACGGTTTCCTTTTTTACAGGATGCGTAAACGTTATTTTTTTTGCATGAAGATGAATACTACCATCTTTGTTACTTCGTTTGGCTCCATATTTTAAATCTCCTTTAATATAACATTGTAAAGAGCTTAATTGAACTCTAATTTGATGATGTCTCCCTGTTTCTAATGCTATTTCTAACAATTGAAAATTGTCTAATTTTTTGATGACAGTATAATGTAAAATAGCTTCTTTAGCTCCTTTTGTATTGCTTTTACAGATAGAAGATTTGTTGTTTTTAGGGTTTTTTATTAAAAAATGAACAAGTGTTTGTTGTTCGGGAATCTCTTGTTTATTGGTAATTGCCCAGTAGGTCTTGTGTATCTTTTTGTCTCTAAGATCTTTGTTTAATCTTTCTAGAGCTTTAGAAGTTTTTGCAAAAATCACAATTCCAGAAGTAGGTCTGTCTAGTCTGTGTACAGTTCCTAAATATACATTGCCAGGTTTGTTGTATTTGTCTTTTATGTATTCTTTTACAACTTCGTTTAAGGGTTTGTCACCTGTTTTGTCTCCTTGAGTAATATCGCCAGATCTTTTGTTGATCACAATAATGTGATTGTCTTCAAAAAGTATTTGTAAGTTGTTTTTATCAGAATGCATTGCTTTGTAATAATGCGTTATAAATTCCCTGCGTAAAAATCTTTGTTAATTTCGTCTATAAAGTGCAGTATTTCCTCTTTTCCACTTTTGTTGCTAGAAGAAGAAGTGAAATAGGTAGGAAAATAAGCCCAATTCCCTTTTAACATGTTTTCTTTGTATTTTGCAATGTTTTTAGAAATAACCTTGGGTTTTAGCTTGTCTGTTTTGGTGAAAATAATAGCAAAAGGAATTTCATTTTCTGCTAAAAAAGCCATAAAATCAACATCCACTTTTTGTGGAGTATGTCTAGAATCTATCAAAACAAAGGTGCAAACTAGCTCTTTTCGTTGTTTAAAATAATCGGTAATAAAGCTCTGAAATTCTTTTTTTACAGTTTTAGATACCCTTGCGTATCCATATCCGGGTAAGTCTACCAAAAACCAATTTTTGTTAATCTTAAAATGATTAATTAACTGTGTTTTACCAGGAGTGCTAGATGTTTTGGCTAGCTTAGTTCTGTCTGTTAGCATGTTGATAAGTGAAGACTTACCAACGTTAGATCTACCTATAAAAGCATATTCTGGT
>CALHCC010000133.1 GCA_937930675.1 uncultured Flavobacteriaceae bacterium | reverse complement strand
GCCTTCCATTTTACATGGGGTTCTATGTAATAAGCGTTGTGTTTTTTTCCGTTTTCAATAGCTCCCCACTGATAGAATGCAGAAAATGAAGCCTGTAAATTTTGATGCGTTATTGCAAGCGTCGCTCCATGTGTGTATTTCCAATGACCGTCTTCATTATCAGTACTCGGGTCGGTATATTCGTCTGCAAAGTTTAAAGACGTAAGTACAGTATTATTATTTAAATTGAATTTTGTATAATTGGCTATAAGACCTCTATAAATATCAAAAGGCATATCAAATTGATTGCCAAAAAGATTTTCTCTATTTTGATTGTACGCTAAAATTACATCAGAATGGATGTTGTTTTGATGATACATAAACCGAACGGCATCGTGCTGACCACCAGCTTGTCTCCAATTGTTTTCTGCAAAAAAACGTTGATTGTCGTACTTAATTCGCTGTCTACCCACTCTAACAGCTATGTTTTTCGTAAGCTTTGGTTCTACGTAAAACTCATAAAATTGAGCTTCTCCATCCGCATCTCTAGGGTCGGTATCTCCCCAAATACGAATGTCTTGTAGTGTAGTGTGTATTAGAAAGTTAGGAATTCGATAGTCTAAGTTAATTCTTGCTCTGTGTGATGTTTGTAAAGAAATCTTGTCGTTAGTATTAGGGATTTGTCGGTAACCTCTTCTAACTTCAGTCCTAGGTCTGTATTCTAGATCTGCATGTATATCACCGTTTGTAAAGATAGATTTTTGAGCAAAAGAAATACTTATCCATAATAAGAAAAAAGTAACAATACGAATCATGTTTTAGGTACTATTGTAAACGGTGTAAAAATTAAATTAGAGCCACTCCCATTCCTAATAAAATAGCGATGAACTTTGGAAAACTGAATTTATGATTCTCAGAACTTTCAAAAAGAATAACAGTAGAGATATGCAAAAATATTCCGATAATAATGGCCGTAATATAATTTTGGTAGTGTTGAAAAAAATGAATTTTAGAAGCTAGTAAACTTCCTAAAGGACTCATAAAAGCAAATGTAGTCATAAAAAAAATCACTTTTTTTAAATCGTATTTGTGCTTTAGAAAAAAGGATGTTAATACAATTCCTACAGGTATTTTATGAATTACAATGGCCCACATAAAAGATTGGTTGTTTTGAAAACCTAAGGGAATTCCTTCAGAGAAAGCATGTAAACACAAACTAATAAATAACATCCATGGAAACTTTTGATGTTTGTTATGTACGTGTACATGCCCGTGTTCTGCACCTTTGGAAAAAGATTCTAAGATTAATTGAATAATAATTCCTAAAAGAATAAAGGTACTTATCAGTTTAATGTTATTGTGTTCTGAATGTATAGGATGATGGTGCTGATTTTCTACAACACCAAATGTTTCTGGTAACAAATGACTAATAGTCATAGATAACAGATAAGCACCACTAAAAGAAAGCAACCATTGGATGTACTCTTTTTTGGGTTGACTAATGGTTACAAAAAGAACACTTACTAAAACAGAAGCGACAAGGCAGATGTATATCATTTTGTTAAAATCAAAATAAGTCTATCAGAAGTATCTTTATTAAATGCTGATAAATTATAGTCGCCAAAGATATGCTTAATTTTTAAATTGGCGAGTTCACAATAGGTCTTGAATTTGTCTAAATCAATCACTTTAACACGTTCCTGAAAGTTAAAGGACTCTTCTTGATCTAGTACATGAATTTCTTTGGTAATAAAACCATTTGTCACATGTCTTTTAATATTAAATTCAAGAGCCTCTCTCTGAATTGTTTCTTGAGGTACTAAGTGTTGAATCACTTTGTGTACGTTCATATAATCTACTACAGCCACTCCATCTGTATGAATAGCTTGAGCAATGTTAGAGAGTACTTTTAGATCCTCTTTATCATCATCAAAATAACCAAAACTAGTAAACATATTAAAAACAGCATCTACCTTTATATTAAAAGGCTCTCGCATGTCTTGCACTTTAAAAGTTAACTGCTCATTCGCAAATTGATTGGCATGTTGAATACTGTTTTCAGATAAATCTGCTCCAACTACCTGATACCCTAAAGAGTTTAAAAAAATAGAATGTCTTCCTTTTCCACAAGCTAAATCTAAAATAGTTTTGTCTTTTGATAGTTTTAAAAAGGAAACTAAGTTTTTAATAAATCGTTGAGCTTCGTCGTTATTTCTATGCTTGTATAATGTATGATAGTACGAGGTGTTAAACCACTCACTAAACCATGTTTTGCTTTGTTTCATGTAAGAGTTTTATGGAATGTCAAATTTAGTTAATTTATTCTTTAGTAGTTTTATTCAAAAGACATTACAAAGAATTACTTTTGCAGTTAAAATATACTAGTTTATGCGAGATAATTTTAAAATGGTAGCTACTACTTTACAGGGATTAGAAGAGGTTTTATCTAATGAATTAAAACAATTAGGAGCCCAGGATGTAAAGATAGGAGTTAGAATGGTTGAGTTTGTAGGAGATGAAGGGTTTATGTACAAAGCCAATTTGTATGTAAGAACAGCGATTAGAATTTTAAAACCCATTGTAAAGTTTAAAATTAGAAATGAAGAAGACTTGTATAAAAATTTGTTGAAAATTAGATGGGAAAAGTATTTGGCAGTTACAGGTACTTTTGCCACTAAAGGAACTAATCAATTTAAAGGATTAACAAACAATACACACTACTTGGCATTAAAAACAAAAGATGCCATTGCAGATTATTACATGGCTAAATATGAATCTAGACCTGATGTAGACATCAAACATCCAGATTTAAAAGTAAATGTACATGTAGATAGGAATGGAGTGGCTACGGTATCTTTAGATAGTTCTGGAGATTCTTTACACAAGAGAGGGTATCGATTAAACACCAACTTAGCACCGATTAACGAAGTATTGGCAGCAGGGTTAATTTTATTATCAGGGTATAATGGAGATCAAAATTTTATAGATCCTATGTGTGGTTCTGCTACTCTGTTAATTGAAGCCGCCATGGTAGCTTGTAACATTCCTGCAAATATTAATAGAAAGGAGTTTGCTTTTGAAAAATGGAAAGATTTTAACGAAGATTTGTTTTTTACCATTCAAGATTCGTTAGTTAAAAAAATTAGAGATCCACAATGTAAAATTATGGGCTTTGATAAAGCTCCATCTGCAGTTAGAAAAGCGAATGAAAATATACAAAACGCCAATTTAGAAGATTTTATAGGAGTACACCATGTTAACTTTTTTAACTCTAAAAAAGAAGTGTTTGGACCTACCACTATTTTATTTAATCCTCCTTATGGAGAACGATTGAAGCTAGATGATATTGAAGGTTTTTATAAAAATATTGGAGATACTTTAAAACATCATTACCACAATTCCTCTGCTTGGTTTATTACCTCTGATATTGAAGCTTTAAAATACGTAGGATTAAGGACAAGTAGAAGGATAGCGATTAAAAACAGTGATTTGGATTGTAAGTTTGTAAAATACGAAATCTACGAAGGAAGTAAAAAAGCAAAGAAAAACGATTATTAAAATAATACTCGATAATTTAAAAAATAAGCCTAACGTAATTTATTACGTTAGGCTTATTTTTTATGGATTAATAGTATCGTATTCTACTAAGTATAAATACTCGTTTTCTTTTTTGTAGTGATATTTTTCTCTAGCATATTCGTTAATGTTTTGTTGAATAGAGAGCTCATCTATAGTAGTTCTATTTTTCTTAATTTCTTTTTTATAATGTTGAATGGTTTGCTCTAAATGATTGATATCACGATTGTATTCTAATTGATATAAATAAGAATTTGCATCAAAAAAAAGCATCCAAAGAACAAATAGAAAAATAACTAATGGAAAAACTATTTTTTTCTTTTTAAAAAGAGATTTCAACTTCATACTAAGAAGTTTTATTTCGATTAAATACATTTTTTAGTTTATCAACTAAAGAGGTTTCATCGTCAGAATGATAGCCATAAGAACCATACCCGTACCCATATCCATATCCATACCCGTATCTATACCCATATTTAGAAGATTGTACAAAATCGTTTAATATAAAGGCAATGTTTTTTACTTCGTTGTTCACATATTTCTGATTCACCATTTTCATCATTCCTTTTTTGGTATAACCTTGTCTGGTGATATAGATATTAGCATCAGAATATTTCATTAGATCTAGCCCATCAGATACTAGTCCAATTGGAGGTGTATCTATAATAACATAATCGTATTTTTCTTTTAATAATACAATCATTTCAGAAGTAGCATCACTTAAGATTAATTCAGAAGGGTTAGGAGGGATGGTTCCTGTTAACATAATATCCAAATTAGGAACAGAAGTAGCTTGTATTACTTCTTTTAAAGAGTTTTGACCTACTAAATATTCAACAATACCATTTTCTGAAGGGAGTATAAAATCTTTATGAATTTTAGGTTTTCTTAAATCAAAACCTAATAATATTGTTTTCTTACCACTTAGTGCGTAAGAACTAGCAATGTTCATAGAGGTTACTGTTTTTCCTTCCCCACCTACAGAAGAGGTACATAGAATAGTTTTATTTTTTTGATTTTTAATGTTTTTATGAAATAAGTACGCAATGTTAGATCGAATGGCACGGTAAGACTCTGCGGTAGAAGACTTAGGATCGTTTAACAGTACTAAGTTAGATTTCTTTTTATTTCTACCAATAACGCCTAGTACCGGAATACTATACATTTGTTCAATTTGTTCTACAGTGTAGATGTTGTCGTCTAATATTTCTATTAATGTAATAAATATTAAGGGTAGTATAACAGCTAGTAATACAGCCACTAAATAGTTAAAGGAAGCTTTTGAAGCTAACGGTCTTTGACCGATATCTTTAGCATTGTCTATAATTTTTATACTTGATGAATTGGCAGCAATAGCAGCACCTGCATCATAACTTTTTTGTTTTAAAAGGTTGTAATTTGTTTCAGATAATGTATAAGCTTTTTCTAACTGTAGTAATTGATATTCTTTAAGCGGTAAATCCTTAATTGAATATTTAATGTCATTAATATTTGCTTGAAGTCTCTTAGATTTCTCCGAATTAAAACTAATAAGTGTATTAATCTTATTTTTAATAGTTTCTTTACCAATACTAATTTTGTTCTCTAATTCAATAAATTCGGGGTGTGATTTAAATACACTACTACTAAGAAGTTTGTCTTTTAAAATTAATAGATTAATTAATTTTGTAAAAGAGGTTTGTAGTCCAGGATTTTGTATTTCTACTAAAGGAATACTTTTAATTTCAAGATCGTTTGTAATGGTGTTGTTTTTCAACTTTAAAAGTAAACTGGTATTGTCTTTTAAAAGTTTTAATTCGTTTTCTAACGTTAAAATATCTTGATAAGCTGTTTGACTTTCACTAGATAATTTGATAGAGTTATTGGTTTTAAATTGAATAAGTTTATTTTCAGTTTTTTCTAAAATATCTTTTTCAATTCTAAAAAGAGAATCTATAAAAGTTCTTGTATTTATAGCATATGTAATTTTTTCATTTTTTTCTCTTGCTTCTAAAATTTTAACGGTTGCATTAATATAATCAATCAGTCTTTTTTTATTATTACCTTCTAAACTAAGACTTAATAAAGAAGTTCCTTTAGCAATGTTTTTAATTTTTAAATTTTGATAACGAGCAACAGTAGCATCAAAAGAATTAAATTTTAAGTAAAAGACATCTGTATTATTAACAGGTTTATTAAGTTGGAGTTTAAAGGAAAAGTAAGGTGTAACAATTAATTCAGAAGTGTTGAACACTTTTTTGTACGCTGGTCCTTGAACTTGTAGTTTTTTAGTTTTGTGAGTCTTGTAATTGTATAATGAAAGTGATTTTCTTTCAGGTTTTAAATCAAAAGAAATTTCAACTTTATCTTTAGAAACAAACTGTAATTTAAATAATGTATTGTTAGCTTGGTAACCATTAATTACATCAATAGTAAATGGAGTGTATCCATAAACATCATTGTAATTTTCGTTAAACAATATTTTTTGATTTTTTAAGTAACTTACGTAGAATTGTAATTGCTCTACTACTTTTTCGTTGTGTGTTCGAGATTTAAATTCTGCTTTTACAGATTCTACCATATCACTAGCTCCTCCCCAATTAAAAGAAATATTAGTGCTTGATGAAAATGAAGAATTGTTGTTTTCTTTTATGGTTATTTGTGTATTAATTAAATACACATCTTTTTTCATCATGTTTTTATATTTGGCAAATGCCAAAGCAATTAAAACAGAAAGTAAAAATAGCTTCCAATAACTAACTACTTTTAATAGGTAACTTTTAAGATCAATAGTTCCAAAGTCAGGAGTAATATTTTTGATGTTTTTTGTATCCATAAAGGTAAACCTATAACGTTCTTATAAATAATATAGTAGTTAAAACAACAGTAAATGTAGAAAGAATGGTGTTAAACACGCTAAGTCCTGTAGTACCTATCCCAATAGGTTTTTGTTTAATAGGTTTGATGTTAATAATATCGTTGTTTTTAATCAAAAAAACATCAGAGTTAATACTATTAATTTGGGTTAAGTCAATCGTATATTTTTTAACACCGCTTTTTTCTTGTCGAATTACTTCTACGTTTGTTCGGTTTCCAAATTCTGTAACATCACCAGAATCAGCAATAGCATCAATAATGTTTGCTTCGTATTGTTGTAAAATTCTACTACCGGGTCTGTTTACTTCACCAAGCATGGTGTATTTAATTCCTCCATTTTTTACAGTAACAAAAAAAGAATCTTTATCTTTTATATAATTACTTAAAAGATTTTCAAGTTTTATTCTAATTTCATCAAAAGTCATATCTACAACTTTTACATTTCCTAAATAGGGTAAACGCACGTTTCCTTCTTTATTTATTCGATGCCCTAGTAAATAAGGATTTATTTGTTGGATGTTACTAGAACTAGAATTACTAGAGCCAGTTAGAGCATTAAAAAAATTAGTCAATTCTGTGTCTTTTGAAGATATGTTAATTAACAAAACATCGTTGACTTGTGTTGTGTAAATTTTATGAGGGAAGTTATAAGTTTCTTGATTTGGACTTCCTTGTAAATAGGTAGTTTTTTTGTTACTAACACAAGAAACAAGTAGTGTAAGTAAAACAAGATTTAAAATGATTTTTTTCATGAAAAAAAATTGTGTTAGCACAAATATAAAATTATAAATTAGAGTTTCTCCTATTAAATTACTTTACTTTTATGCTTGCTTAATTAATTGTTGTTTATGTTAAAAAGAATCGTAAAATTTATTGTTAAGTCTACAAATCAACATGGAGTACATTCACCTTTTGTATTTCAGTTAGTTACAAAATGCTTTTATGTGAAATCTCCAAAGAATATTCGTGAAAACATAAAAGAATATAGAAAAGAATTATTGGGAAATAAAACGCATTTATCTGTAAACGATTTAGGGAATGGTTCTAAAGTTTTAAAAACAAACCAAAGAAAAGTGGCTGACATTGCTAAAAACGCAGGTTCGTCTCTTAAATATGCAACGTTATTAAATAGATTGGTAGCTTATTTAAACGTAAAAAACGTATTAGAATTAGGAACATCTTTAGGGGTAAGTTCTTACGGGATTACTTATGCTAATAATGTAGTTTTAGATACCGTAGAAGGGTGTAAAGAAACTTTACATGTTGCAGAAAGTAATTTTAAAAAGTTTGATGTATTACCTAAAATTAATTGTCATCAAGGAGATTTTACGAAAATAATTGCCAATATACCTCCGTCTAAAAAGTACGATTTAATTTTTTTTGATGGAAATCATCAGAAACTACCAACACTTCAATATTTTGAAAACTGTTTGTTACATAAGCACAACGATTCTGTTTTTGTTTTTGACGATATTTATTGGTCTAAAGAAATGACAGAAGCTTGGGAGATCATTAAAAATCATGAGCAAGTAACTGTAACAGTAGATATTTTTAAATGGGGATTGGTTTTTTTTAGAAAAGAACAACAAAAAGAACATTTTAAAATACGATTTTAAATTTCATGAAATTATACACAAAAACAGGAGATAAAGGAGAAACTTCTTTATTTGGTGGACAAAGAGTTCCTAAATATCATAATAGAATAGAAGCTTATGGAACGATTGATGAGTTAAACTCTTATTTAGGTTTGATTAGAGATCAACCAATAGCCAAAGAACATCAAGAATTTATCATTGAAATTCAAAAAGAATTATTTGTCTTAGGAGCCTTTTTAGCGACACCTCCTAAAGATGAAATTTTAAAAAATGGAAAGAGTAGACTAGGGATTGATACTGATAGAGAAGAACAGATTACTGTTTTAGAACATGAAATTGATCGTTTAGATAGTAACTTACCAATGATGACTCATTTTATACTTCCAGGCGGACATGTGTCGGTGTCACATTGTCATATTGCAAGAACCCTTTGCAGAAGAGCAGAACGAATAACTGTCTTATTACACGATAAAGAACCTGTCAATAATGGAGTGATTCAATACTTAAACAGACTATCAGACTATTTATTTGTACTGGCACGGATGTTGTCAAAAGAGTTACAAGCGGAGGAAATAAAGTGGATTCCGAACAAAAAGAAATAAGTTCTTTAAAAAATTAAAAAAAACTTGACTTTTTTAATTAAAAAATTATTTTTGCAATAATTATAATCGATAAAAAATGTATTGGACTTTAGAATTAGCTAACTATTTAGCAGATGCACCTTGGCCAGCTTCAAAAGATGAATTAATAGATTTTGCTATTAGAACTGGAGCTCCTTTAGAAGTTGTAGAAAATTTACAAAGTTTAGAAGACGAAGGTGAAATCTACGATGATATTGTAGAAATTTGGCCAGACTATCCTACCGAAGAAGATTATCTTTGGAACGAGGAAGAATATTAAAACACATTTAAAGTAAACAAAAAAGTCTCCATTATAAGAGGCTTTTTTTGTTTACTTTTTTAAAATATAAACTAAATATAATGGGGATATTAGACTCAGTAATTAAAATTTTTGTTGGAGACAAACAACAAAAAGATTTAAAATTATTACAGCCTATTGTGGCAGAAGTAAGGTCTTATGAAGAGGCTTTAAAAAAATTAGACATTGATGAATTAAGAGCTAAAACCGTTGAGTTTAAAAACTTAATTAAAGAGGCTACCAAATCAATAGAAGAAGAAATAGTTACTTTAGAAACACAAGCAAAAACAGCAAGTGTAGATGATAAAGAAGGTATTTATAATCAAATAGATGCCTTGCAAGACAAAGCCTACGAAGCTTCTGAAAATGTATTGAATAAAATACAAGCAGAAGCCTTTGCTGTGATCAAAGAAACAGCAAGACGTTTTACAGAAACAACTGAAATAGAAGTTACCGCAACTCCTTATGATAGAGAATTGTCTGCAACAAAAGACTATGTTGCGTTAAAAGGAGATGATAAAGTAGTGTGGCAAAATTCTTGGGATGCCTCTGGAACGCAAGTTACTTGGAATATGATTCACTACGACGTACAGTTGATTGGTGGTTCTGTATTGCACCAAGGAAAAATAGCAGAAATGATGACTGGGGAAGGTAAAACCTTGGTGGCTACTTTGCCAATTTATTTAAATGCTTTAGCAGGAAGAGGAGTCCACGTGGTTACAGTGAACGATTATTTAGCGAAACGTGACTGTGCTTGGATGGCTCCTGTGTTTCAATTTCATGGCTTAACTATTGATTGTATTGACAATCATCCATCCAATTCTCCAGAAAGAAGAGCAGCTTACAATGCAGACATTACTTATGGAACGAATAACGAATTTGGATTTGATTATTTAAGAGATAACATGTCTAATAGCGTAGAAGATTTGGTACAACGTAAACCGAATTATGCAATTGTAGATGAAGTAGATTCTGTGTTGGTAGACGATGCTCGTACACCGTTAATTATATCAGGTCAAGTTCAAGACGGAGATAGACACGAATTTAACGAGTTAAAACCTAAGGTAGCAGACATTGTTGCTTTGCAAAATAAGTATTTGGTTGGAGTATTGGCCAATGCTAAAAAATTAATAAAAGAAGGTGATGCCAAAGAAGGAGCTTTTCAATTGTTAAGAGTGTATAGAGGTTTGCCTAAAAATAAAGCTTTAATTAAGTTTTTATCTCAAGAAGGAATTAAGCAGTTATTACAAAAAACTGAAAATTTCTACATGCAAGATAACAACAAAGAAATGCCTAAGATAGACAAAGAGTTGTATTTTGTTATAGAAGAAAAAAACAATTCTATTGAGTTAACCGAAAAAGGAATATCAGCGCTATCTGGAGAAGAAACTGGTAGTAACTTTTTTGTATTGCCAGACATTGGTGTTAAAATAGGAGAAATAGACAAATCAGATGTTTCTGATGAAGAAAAAGTAAGTCAGAAAGAAGATTTATACAGAGACTTTAGTATTAAGAGTGAACGTATACATACTTTAAATCAATTGCTAAAAGCATACACTTTATTTGAGAAAGATGTAGAGTATGTGGTGATGGATAATAAAGTAAAAATTGTAGATGAGCAAACAGGACGTATTATGGACGGTCGTCGTTACTCAGATGGTTTACACCAAGCGATTGAAGCAAAAGAAAATGTTAAGATAGAAGCCGCTTCTCAAACCTATGCTACGGTTACCTTACAGAACTATTTTAGAATGTACCGTAAACTTTCTGGAATGACAGGTACAGCCATTACAGAAGCTGGAGAATTTTGGCAAATCTATAAATTGGATGTAGTAGAAATTCCAACGAATAGACCGATTGCTAGAGAAGATAAAGAAGATTTAATTTACAAAACAACAAGAGAAAAATACAATGCAGTAATAGAGGATGTTGTAAAGTTAGTAGAAGCAGGAAGACCTGTGTTAGTAGGTACAACTTCTGTAGAAATTTCTGAATTGTTAGGGAAGATGTTGTCTATCAGAAAAATTAAACACAATGTATTAAACGCAAAACTCCATAAAAAAGAAGCAGATGTAGTGGCAGAGGCAGGAAAACCAGGAGTGGTAACCATTGCTACCAACATGGCAGGTCGTGGTACAGATATTAAGTTGTCTGATGAAGTAAAAGCGGCAGGTGGTTTGGCTATTATTGGTACGGAGCGTCACGATTCTCGTCGTGTAGACCGTCAGTTACGTGGTCGTGCAGGTCGTCAGGGAGATGTAGGTTCTTCTCAATTTTATGTTTCGTTAGAAGACAACTTGATGCGTTTGTTCGGTTCTGATAGAATCGCAAAAATGATGGATAGAATGGGCTTAGAAGAAGGAGAGGTAATTCAACATTCTATGATTACCAAATCTATTGAAAGAGCTCAGAAAAAAGTAGAAGAAAATAACTTTGGAATTCGTAAACGATTGTTGGAATACGATGATATTATGAACTCTCAACGTGAGGTAGTGTACAAGCGTAGACGTCATGCTTTGGACGGAAAACGTTTGCAAGTAGATATTTCTAATATGATTTATGATGCTTGTGCTGCCATGGTAGATAATAATAAAGCGACTAACAATTTTAAAAACTTTGAGTTTGAACTGATCTTAAATACTTCTATGAGTTCTCCTTTTACCGAAGAAGAATTTAGCAGTACAGTGCCTCAAGATTTATCGGACAAATTGTACGAAATTGTATTAAAGCATTATCAAGAAAAGATGGCAAGAAACGCAAGTAGTGCCTATCCTATTATTAAAAATGTTTTTGAACACGAAGGAGATAAGTACGAGCGTATTGTAGTGCCTTTTAGTGATGGTACCAAAACTTTAAGAGTGGTTACCGATTTAAAAAAATCGTATGAATCTGAAGGAGAAGAGTTAATTTCTGATTTTGAAAAAAACATTACGCTAGCCATTATAGATGATGAGTGGAAGGATCATTTACGTAAAATGGACGATTTAAAACAATCGGTTCAAAACGCATCTTACGAGCAAAAAGATCCTTTGTTAATTTATAAGTTTGAAGCTTATGAATTGTTTAAAAAGATGTTAGACAAGGTAAATAAAGAAGTGTTGTCTTTCTTGTTTAAAGGAGAATTGCCAGAGAGTAACCAAGAGATTTCTGAAGCAGAAGAAGAAAAAAGAGCACCTCAAAACGTGCAAGTGTCTAAGCAAGAGGTTTTAAATTCTTCACAAGCGGCAAATCAACAAGCCATTCAAAATTCACAACCTCAACAACAGCCTGTACAAGAAACCATTGTGAGAGATCAACCTAAAATAGGTAGAAACGATAAAGTGGTAATTCAGAATGTGCAAACTGGAGAAAAAAAAGAAGCTAAATTTAAGCAAGCCATTCCTTTGTTAGAAACAAGACAATGGGTTATTGTGGGCTTAGCTTAATAAGCTATATAATTTAATGAATTACAAAAAAAACTGTAGAGGCATCTATAGTTTTTTTGTTTTCAATAACTTTTTTATTTTAGAAAAATGATGTCTATCCTTAACAACAAAAAGAACGTAAAATTTATTGTTACATTACTACTTGCTTTAAGTGTGTTTTGTTATAATAAATTTATTAAAAAAGAAGTTTCAACACCGTCTGTTTCTTCTGTAGCACAAAAGCAGTTTACAGCTCAACACAAAGACAGAGGTGTTAAAATTACTCATGCAGCTAAATACGTGAAAGCAAAAATAAATCATGTTTTAAGAATGGACATCAATTCAAAAAAAACAGGATTTAAAGGATGCCATAGCAAAATAGCCTTAGATCATTATGTAGCTACACACCCTCATACAAGTTATGCGTTAAAAAATAAAAGAATAGATTCGTCTAACAATGGAGTGTATATTGCCAAACCCATTATAACTTTAGAAGATGGAAGAAAGATTGGGAAATTGAATAATAGGGGAGTTTCTTCTTTTTTTCCTGATGATTGGAACGAAACTAAAATTTTAAATGAAGTAACCCATGCGGTTACCAACAATCTAGGAAAGATACCGAGTAGACCTAATGGTAACGAATATTATGGGTTTTCTAAAGATGGTGCGGTAGAAATTCATTTTTATTTAAAGAGCAACGGAGCGATTGCTACTTATTTTCCAGTTAAAAAATAAATTATGAATTATTCTTTTTCAATACATCATTACATAGATCAACAAAGTGGAAAGGCTAAAAAAAGTCCATTGATACATCTAGAGAATGCGGAGCAATATGGATGGTTTTTTGTTGATGAAATTCAAAATTTAAGCATAGAATATGTAAAAGAAATTATAAAAGATTTAGAAGTATTAATAGCTAAAAGAACGGAAACCATAAATAGTTTTGGTTATCAGGTTTACAGTATTGAATACAATGCTAAAACAGCTACCATAATAAATGTTTTAGAAGATGATAAGATAGAAGCTATTTTGCCTACTGTAGAATTGTATCAGTTTTTAAAAGATTGGTATGATTATTTAGTAGTGTTTTATAACACGGAAGCGTAAATAGAATAAGCGATTTAACGAGAGTTTGATATAAATTTCACAAATTGTCACTTCAATGGATGTTCGAAATAAAATCGTATCGAGAAAGGCAATGTTGAAACAAAAAACAGAGTTCTCGATATAAGTTCTTACAGAATTGTACTCGAACTGACATGTCTTTTTAATTCGAACTAATGTTATTTAATTTGTAAAATACTTTCTATAAAAAAAAGAACCCTTGATAAAAGAAACGAACTTAAATATTGTTTTAGTACATCCACAAATACCTAATAATACAGGGAATATAGGTAGGCTTTGTGTAGGATGTAACGCAAAATTACATTTGGTAAAACCTTTGGGGTTTGAGATTACAGATACCAAAGTAAAAAGAGCAGGTTTAGATTATTGGAAAGATTTAGATTTGACCATTCACAATTCGTTAGAAGATTTACTAGCTGTAATTCCAAATAAAGAAAGAATGTTTTTGTTATCTGCTAGAGCAACAAAATCTATTTATCAAACTACGTTTAAAGAAGGAGATTGGTTGGTTTTTGGTAAAGAAGCAGAAGGATTGTCAAATGATTTTCAAGAACAATATCAAAACCAGTTAAGAACCATCCCATTTCCTGGAAAAATTAGAAGTTTTAATTTGGGAAACGCAGTAGCGATGGTTTTGGGAGAAACCTTAAGACAGTTTGATTAAATAATTGTGTTTTCTCGTAAAATGGTATCAATAATTAATTCTGTTTCATCAGGGTAGTTTACTACAATGTTCTGTTCTTTTTCTAGCCAATTTTGTATAGTAGGAATATACTTATTTTTTAGTTTTTTAATTACAGGAACTCCTAACTCTTTAAGTGATGCTGCATTGCATTGTTGTTCGTACTGATTTTTCATGGGTACTACCAGTAACTTTTTATGTAAAAACAAAGCTTCGGCAGGAGCTTCAAAACCCGCACCACATACCATGCCTTTACAGGTTTCAAAACTTTTTAAAAAGCTAGCATTGTTGATGGGTTCTATGTAAATAGCATTGTTTTTAGAATACGATTTTTGCGTATGTTTAGAGAAAATGTGCCAAGTAGTATGTTTAAATTGACTAAAGAATTCGATGAGCTTTTCGTCTCCATAAGCGGGTAAATACACCGTATAATGATTTCCTAATACAGGTTTTAACGCTCTTATCTCTTGTCTAATAATAGGAGTGTAGGTATGTCGATTGTATTTTTTAAAATGAAAACCGTAATAGGCATTTGTAGGAGCATACCTATTTAAAATACGTTCTCCTATAAAATCACTTTTTTTAGGTTTTGGACTTTCGATGGCTTTTACAGCTTCTTGATGACTCATAGAAACGCAGGGTACTTTATTTAATTTGGCAGCCCATGCAGAAAGAGGTTCAAAATCATTAATCACCAAATCGTACTGTTGGATGTTAATTTTATGAATTTCTTTCCTAAATTTTTTAAAATCAGATTTTTTAATGGTTTTCCATAAATTTACACCTCCTTTTTTTCCAAAAATAAAACTTAAACCATTTAATTGATAATCGATACTGAAAGGGAGTGTAACATCTGCTTGTATACCGCTTACTAGAATGTCTAAGTCTACTTTTTTTTGAAGGATAGGAACAATGTCTCTAGCTCTGCTCAAATGTCCGTTTCCAGTTCCTTGAATTGCGTATAAAACTTTCATGTTTCAAGAAATTAATTACTTTCTACGTTGTTAATCTCTTTAATCAGCTCGTTAAAAAGGTCTTTGTTTTTTAAATCGGCTTTGCCTAAATCGTTCTCTTGATCGTGTTCGTTGGGTTTTAATTTTTGAGCAATTTTATCTTCTTGATAATTATATATTTTCCAACGTTTATGGTTGTATTCTAAAGCTGTTAAATTTTCAATCCAATCGCCAGAATTTAGATATTCCAAAGATTGATTTTTAGCGTTGGTAATAGTTCTTTGCTGTGGCTGGTGTATATGCCCACAAACTACAAAATCGTATCCTTTTTCAAAGGCAATACTGGCAGCAGTTTCTTCAAAATTATTGATGTGTTTTACTGCAGATTTTACACTATTTTTAATTTTTTTAGAAAAAGAAATTCTCCCTTTTTTTAATACGTTTTCACTTATCCAATTTACGAATGTGTTAATTACAATGAGCAAATCATATCCAATACCTCCTAATTTAGCCAACCATTTGGAATGTTGCATGGTTACATCAAAAACATCACCATGAAAAAACCAGGCTTTTTTATGGTCTAATTCTAAAACTAATTTATTGACCAGTTTAAAATTTCCAATTTCAAAACCTGCAAATTTTCGTAACATCTCATCATGATTACCTGTAATATAATATACCTCTGTGTCTTTGGTTACTAAAGAAGTGATGTATTTAATTACTTTCATATGGGGTTTGGGAAAATATCTCTTTTTAAATTGCCAGATATCAATAATATCACCGTTTAAAATGAGAATTTTAGGCTCAATTGTTTTTAAATAACTAATAAGTTCTTTAGCTCTAGAGCCATAGGTTCCTAAATGGATATCCGAAACAACAACAACTTCAACTTTTCTTTTCTGTTTCTTTACAGGCATATTATAGCTTAACAATGAGTATGCTACGAATGTAATTTAGATTTGTTAATGATACTTTAATTAAAAGTTAAATAATAGAGGAAGACTTTAGTTGATAAATGTTTAGAAAGATTTATTTAATAATGAATAAGGAGATTTATTAAGTCTTTCATTAGACTTAATCTATGTTAATTTTTTATATTTGAGCTGTATTAAAAAAAGTTTTTTTTGAAAAATTATATTGTTGTTAATCAAGAACAAATAGTACAATTAGAAGCTCAAGGATGTCAATCAGATGATTGGAGTCAATTGTATATAAAAGAGAGTACGGACATTGATAGAATTAATAATGTGTGTTTTTCTGGCACAAATTATTTAGGTGAAATTTCTGGAGATAGAACCTATTATGGAGGTATTGTAAAGCCTAATAAAATTCAGAATGTACATTTACACAATTGTACAATAGGAGACAATCCTAGTATAAACAATGTTAAAAGTTATATTGCCAATTATACGATTGGAGAAAATGTAGTGATAGACAATGTAGATATTATTGCAGTAGACGGGAGTTGTAGTTTTGGAAATGGAGTAAAGGTAGATGTGATTAATGAAGGAGGAGGGAGAGATATTCTAATCTTCAATCAATTGTCTGCACAAATAGCCTATTTATTGGCTCTGTATAGACATAAAACAGTATTGATAGATGAGTTAAAAAGGATGATTGGGGAATATACTGTTTCTATTACTTCAACTATAGGTACTATAGGTAATAATGTTACTATTTTAAATACCAATACCATTAAAGGAGTAAATATTGGAGATAGTGCGATGGTGCAATCTGCATCAAAACTAATTAATGGGAGTATAAATTCTACAAGTACGGCAAAAGTGGTGGTAGGAACAGGGGTAATGGCTACCAATTTTATTATCTCTAGCGATACTACGGTAGATAATTCTTCTGTATTGTCTAATTGTTTTATAGGTCAAGGCTGTCATATAGACAAGCATTATTCCATAGAACATTCTATATTTCTTGCCAATTGTCAAGGGTTTAATGGGGAAGCATGTTCTGTATTTGCAGGGCCTTATACGGTTACGCATCATAAATCTACCTTGTTAATTGCAGGCTTGTTTTCTTTTATGAATGCAGGTAGTGGTTCTAATCAAAGTAACCATATGTATAAATTGGGACCTATCCATCAGGGAATTATGGAAAGAGGTGCCAAAACAACTAGTGATTCTTATGTGTTGTGGCCTTCTAAAATAGGACCTTTTACGTTGGTAATGGGAAGACATTATCAACATGTAGATTCTTCGGATTTTCCATTTTCGTATTTAATAGAAGATAAAAACAAATCTTATTTAGTACCAGGAGCTAATTTAAAAAGTGTGGGTACGGTAAGAGATGCTCAAAAATGGCCTAAGCGAGACAATCGATCAGAAGGAAATAAAATGGATATTCTGAACTTTAACTTGTTAAGTCCTTATACCATTCATAAAGTTACCAAAGGCTTAAAGTATTTAAATGATATTTTAGAGATTTCTGGAGATAAACTAGAGGAGTATACCTACAAAGATATGGTCATTAAAAAGTCTAGTTTACACAATGGAATTCGTTTGTATAAAATAGTGATTCATAAATTTTTAGGAAATTCAATTATTAGTAGGGTTCTAGACAAAGACATTAACACAGTAGAAGAATTAAGAAGTGTGTTAAAACCTACATCTTCTATAGGAAAAGGAAAATGGATTGATGTTAGCGGATTAATTTGTCCCATTTCTGCATTAAATTTATTTGTAGATAAGGTTGAAAAGCTAGAATTAAAATCTATTAATGATGTGATAGAAGCCTTAAATGATATCAACAATAAGTATTATGAATACGAGTGGAATTGGGCAGTAGAGCTTATAGAAAGTTTTTACAAAATTAATATAGATACCATTACTAAGGAACAATTTATTAATATTGTGAAATCTTGGAAGAAGTCTGTAGTGCAACTAGACAATCTATTGTACAAAGATGCAAGTAAAGAATTTGCATTGCACACGCATGTAGGTTTTGGAGCTGATGGAGATGAAAAGGAACGTTTGGCAGATTTTAAAAATGTGCGAGGAGATTTTGAGAACAACTCAACGGTAGTAGAAATACTAAATCATATTAAAAGAAAAGAATTATTAAGTGATACAATCATCACTAAAATAAAAGAGATTAAAGAATAAGTTATGTGTGGAATTATTGGATATATTGGAACAAAACAAGCTTCTAATATTTTAGTGAAAGGATTAAAAAAGTTAGAATATAGAGGGTATGATAGTGCAGGTATTGCAATATTAGATAAAGATATTTTGATTTATAAGCAGCCTGGAAAAGTAATAAACTTAGAAGAAAGCATAGACCATCAGGTAGAGAACGTAACGATGGGAATTGCACATACGCGTTGGGCTACTCATGGAGAACCTACGGTAGATAACGCACATCCGCATACATCTAATAATGGAGATATTGTATTAGTACATAACGGAATTATAGAAAACTATAAGTTTTTAAAAGACGAGTTAATAGAAAAAGGATTTTCGTTTGAAGGACAAACGGATACCGAAGTATTGGTGAACTATATTCAGTTAATTCAAGATGAACAAGGTCTTAGTATAGAAGATGCAGTTAAAAAAGCCTTACAAAACGCAAATGGAGCTTATGCATTGGCTATTATAGATAAAAAAGAACCCAATAAAATGATTGTCACTAGAAAAGGGAGTCCTTTAGCAATAGGATTAACAGATTCTAATGATGAGTTTTATGTAGCATCTGATGCCATTCCGATTATAGAATATACACAATCTTTGGTGTATTTAAATGATAACGAAGTCGTGGTTTTGGAGAGAGGTCAGAAAATGAAAGTGACCGATATTTACGGAGTTGAAAAGTCTTATAAAGTAAAAAAGATAGATTTAAACTTAGATAAAGTAAGCAAAGGTGACTATGAGCATTATATGCTTAAAGAAATTTTTGAACAACCAGCTACCATTAAAAATACACTGTATAGCCATTTAAATCATGAAAATTCAGATATTCATTTTGAGAATTTAGATGAGTTAAAAGAAAAATTAGTAAACGCTAGTAGAATTATTATTGTTTCTTGTGGTACCTCTTGGCATGCAGGAATTGTTGGGGAGTATTTAATAGAAGAATTGGCAAGAATACCAGTAGAGGTAGAGTACGCCTCAGAATTTAGATATAGGAATCCTATTATTACAAAAGATGATATTGTTATGGCGATTTCTCAATCTGGAGAAACGGCAGACACTTTAGCAGCATTAAGGTACTCTAAAGCTCAAGGGGCTACAACCTTTAGTATCTGTAATGTGTTTGGATCTTCTATGGCTAGAGAATGCGATTTTACAGCGTATACCTACGCAGGAGCAGAAATAGGAGTCGCCTCTACCAAAGCTTTTACAGCTCAAGTGGCTGTAGTTTCTTTATTGGCGATTCAATTAGGGTTGGAAAGAAATCAAATTACGCAAGAAAAAGCAAACAGTTTGGTAGAAGAGCTAAAAACAATACCTTCTGTAGTAAATCAAATTTTTGCTACGGACGATCATATTAAAAAGGTTGCTAAAAATTATACAGAAACAACAAGTTTTTTGTTTTTAGGTAGAGGAATAAATTTTCCAATAGCCTTAGAAGGAGCTTTAAAGTTAAAAGAAATATCCTACATACATGCAGAGGGATATCCTGCAGCAGAAATGAAGCACGGACCTATTGCTATGATTGAAGAATCTTTACCTACCGTAATTGTAGCAACAAATAACGAGTATTATGATAAGTTAGTATCTAATGCTCAAGAAGTAAAGGCAAGAAAAGGACCTATTGTAGCTGTGGTTAATGATGATGATACTGAAATGATTCAAATAGCCGATCATGTATTTAAAGTACCAAGAGTGTCAGATTTGTTACAACCTATTGTATCGGTTGTTCCGTTACAATTGTTCTCGTATCACGTTGCCGTATTTAAAGGATGTAATGTCGATCAGCCAAGAAATTTAGCAAAATCAGTTACCGTAGAGTAATTATTTTTTTGATAGAAATAGAAAAGGAGATAATCATGTATTATCTCCTTTTTATTGGTTTCAAAAATAGTTAAAACTATGCACTTTAGTGCATTTCGCTTTAGCTTCTAAAAAAACCTACCTTTGATTTATGACAGAACAAAGGACAAATGGACATAGCGTTTGGAGATTAACAGCTCATTTAGTTTGGAGTACAAAATATCGTTATTCTGTTTTGGAAGGAGATATTCAGATTCGTTGTCGAACAATATTAATACAAATATGTGATTCAGAAGATGTTCAGATATTGAAAGGAGTTGTTTCGA
>CALHCC010000132.1 GCA_937930675.1 uncultured Flavobacteriaceae bacterium | reverse complement strand
AAAGAGGGATTCGAACCCCCGGTCCTGTTACAGACAACGGTTTTCAAGACCGCCGCATTCGACCACTCTGCCATTTCTCCAAAGCGTCTAACGATTGCTCGTTTGCGAGTGCAAATATAAAAAGTATATTTAATTAAACCACACTATTTTCAACTTTTTTCTAGCAATATTTTCTAGCATCAGACTACAATAAAAATAAACCTCAACATTTTTAATTCATCCTCCTAAATAACTTATTTTTATAAAAATTAAATTCATTGTTCATTTTGAATAAAATTCAGTTCTCAACATCGTTTTCTTCTAAAAATAACTCGAACTAACATTTTCTCATCATTAAAACATCAAAATACACAATGTATAAATTTAAGATTTCATCTTATGAACTTTGAACTTGTTCTCCTAGTAATTATTGGTTTTTTTGCAGGTATTATTAACACACTTGCAGGCGGAGGTTCTTTAATTACACTGCCCCTATTAATTTTTATGGGTTTACCCGAAGCAGTAGCAAACGGAACTAATAGAGTTGCTATTTTTTTTCAAACCGCCTCTTCCGTTGCCGGTTTTAAAAGCAAAGGCATTACCACCTTTCCTTTTAGTATTTATATCGGAATTTCTGCAGCAATAGGTTCTTACATTGGAGCTCAATATGCAGTAGATATTGAAGGAGCTTTGTTTAAAAGAATACTTTCTATAGTAATGATTGTTGTTGTTTTGTTAATCATCTTTAAAAAGAAAAACACTACGCTACACACATTGGCAGAAAGAACAACAGGCAAACACCTTTACACATCCATCATTGCTTTTTTCTTTGTAGGGTTGTATGGTGGTTTTCTAAATGCAGGAATTGGATTTATCATGCTCTTAATTTTACCTATGATCAATAGGTTCTCTTTGGTAAAATCAAATGCAACTAAGGTAACTGTAGCACTTATATATACAAGTATCGCTTTAAGTGTTTTTATTTTAAATCATAAAGTAAATTGGAAATTGGGGTTAACCTTAGCTACAGGAACTTCTTTAGGAGCTTGGTTTGCTAGTAGGTACTCCGTAAAAAAAGGAGACGGGTTTATTAGAGTTGCACTACTAGTTATCGTATTAGGAATGGCTACCAAACTATGGTTCTTTTAAGTTTCAACCTTTATAAAATAAAACAAACAACTTAAATAGCTTATAAATTAACGCACTCTTGTTTTTTATAACGTCTTTCAAAGTACAATCCTGTAATTTTACGTAAATTCGCACAAAATTATTTTCTTATGGCAAATAAATTCGGAAAGCTATTTACCATCACTACCTTTGGTGAATCTCATGGACCTGCAATTGGAGGAGTTATTGATGGATGTCCTGCTGGAATTGAGTTAAACTTTGAAGCAATTCAACAAGAGTTGGATAGAAGAAAACCTGGACAATCTAAAATTGTTACCCAACGTAAAGAACCCGATGCTGTAGAGTTTATGGCCGGAATTTTTGAAGGAAAAACAACAGGAGCTTCTATCGGATTTAGAATTGTAAACACCAATCAAAAATCTAAAGATTACTCGCACATCAAAGATCAATACAGACCTTCACATGCAGATTACACCTATAGTCAAAAGTACGGTCATAGAGATTATAAAGGAGGTGGAAGAACTTCTGCTAGAGAAACCGCCAATTGGGTTGTAGGTGGAGCTGTAGCCAAGCAAGTAATTCCAAGTATTAAAATTCATGCTTTTACGTCTGCTGTAGGAAATATTACATTAGACACACCGTATCAAGAATTAGATTTTTCTAAAATAGAAAGCAACATTGCTCGTTGTCCTGATGAAAACAAAGCTCAGGAAATGATTGATTATATTGGACAAATAAAAAAACAAGGAGATACTGTAGGAGGTGTTGTTACCTGTGTTATTCAAAACGTGCCTGTAGGATTGGGAGAACCTATTTTTGATAAGTTACATGCACAATTAGGAAAAGCAATGCTATCCATCAATGCTGTAAAAGGTTTTGAATTTGGTAGTGGTTTTAAAGGTGCTGCTATGACAGGAAGTGAGCATAACGATATTTTTAATGCCGATGGTTCTACCAAAACAAATTTTTCTGGAGGAATTCAAGGAGGAATTAGCAATGGTATGGACATTTACTTTAAAGTAGCCTTTAAACCTGTTGCTACTGTCATACAAGAACAACAAACTATTGATAAAGATGGTAATATTGTAACCATGATGGGAAAAGGAAGACATGACCCTTGTGTGGTGCCTAGAGCCATTCCTATTGTAGAAGCACTTGTTGCTATGGTATTAGTGGATAACATGATGCTAGACAAAGCAAGAAAAATATAAAAAACAACAAAGCCATCTATAATTTAGATGGCTTTGTTGTTTTACAAGATGAACGAAATTAATTTATCCTTTCTATTTTAGCACCTACGGCTTGTAATCTTTCTACAATGTTTTGATATCCTCTATCAATTTGTTCTACGTTATGAATGGTACTTGTTCCTTTCGCAGACAAGGCTGCAATTAATAAAGAGATTCCTGCTCTAATGTCTGGAGACGTCATGGTTGTTGCTTTTAAAGTAGACTGATGATTCATTCCTACCACAGTAGCTCTATGCGGATCACATAAAATTACTTTCGCCCCCATATCTATTAACTTATCAACAAAAAACAATCTACTCTCAAACATTTTTTGATGCACCAATACCGTTCCTTTCGCTTGCGTGGCTACCACCAAAACAATACTTAATAAATCAGGAGTAAACCCTGGCCAAGGAGCATCAGACACGGTTAACATAGAACCATCTATGTAACTTTCAATTTCGTAAGAATCTTGTTGAGGAATGTAAATATCATCTCCTTTTTTCTCTAACTTAATTCCTAATTTTTTAAATACTCTCGGAATTTGACCTAAATCCTTCCACGATACATTCTTAATCGTTAATTCAGATTTCGTCATGGCAGCCATTCCAATCCAAGAACCAATCTCAATCATATCAGGTAAAATTCGGTGTTCTGTACCTCCCAATGCATCCACCCCTTCAATGGTTAATAGATTAGATCCTACACCTGTAATGTTCGCCCCCATTCTATTTAGCATATTACACAACTGTTGTAAGTAAGGTTCACAAGCAGCATTGTAAATAGTAGTAGTTCCTTTGGCTAAAACAGCAGCCATTACAATATTGGCCGTTCCTGTTACAGAAGCCTCATCTAATAACATATCTGCTCCTTGTAATCTAGGAGATTCTACACCGTAGAAATGTTCTTCTTTATTGTATCGAAACGCTGCTCCCAAATTAATCAATCCTTCAAAGTGCGTATCTAGTCTTCTTCTTCCAATTTTATCTCCTCCGGGTTTAGGAATGTATCCTTTTCCAAAACGAGCCAACATCGGCCCTACCAACATAATAGAACCTCGTAATTTTTTACCATCTTCTTTAAAAGCATCAGAACTTAAATAAGTTACATCTACCTCATCCGCCTGAAACTCGTATGTATGCTCACTAAGCTGATGTACCTTTACCCCTAAATCTCTTAAAATATCTATTAACTTATTAACATCAATAATATTAGGAATATTTTCTATCGTTACTTTTTCTGGCGTTAATAAAACCGCACATAAAATTTGTAGCACTTCATTTTTTGCTCCTTGAGGTGTAATTTCTCCTTGTAGTTGATGCCCTCCTTCTACTTTAAATGTAGCCATATGGTAAAATTATTTACGATGTTTATGGTTATTATTGTGTTTTCTACCGTTGTTACGGTTGTTGTTGTTGTTGTTTTTATGATGTTGATTGTTCATTCTACCTGCATTGCTCTTACGCAACAAAATAGAACTTTGAGCCAACTCTACATCAGAACCTCTAAGGTCTATCTCTTTTTTAGACAACTCTGCTAAATGATTAAAAATCACACCATCCTCTACCGTGTCTTTATTCCAATTCAAATAACACTTTTTCATATGATTGGCAATACTCAAAATCAACGCTTCTTTTAGCTCTCCTTCTTCCCAACTCAAGGCAACATCAATCATGGTTTGAATGTTGTTCCCGTAAAATTTATATTTAGAGGCCGATTTTGGATAGTCTAATTTTTCTGGCTTTGCATTTACTTCTTCTGCCGTTAAAATCGGGTATGGAGATGCTACTTTTAATTGAAACTTAGACATAATAAATAACTGATCCCAAAGCTTGTGCTTAAAATCAGGTACATCTCTTAAATGAGGTTGTAAATTCCCCATCACATCTATAATCGCATAAGCCATTTTTGCTCGCTCTTCATCATCTTCTAAAGCCACACAATGATTTACTAGTTTTTGTACATGTCTTCCATATTCTGGAATAATCAAAGTGCTTCTTTCAGAATTGTATTCTAAATCAAAACCCATAGTTTTATTTAATAAGTAATTACAGCTATTATACAAGTGCATTAGAACAATGCCTTTTAATAACTTTTGGTGTTACAATAAACAATTATTTAATTAAAAAGGAAAATATATTTAAAGATACTTTGTATTGTTTTTAATCCAACACATTTAGTTTGGCAAACTGCAGTAATATTTTTTTTACTCCAACCCCCTCAAATTTAACTTCTGCTTTTGTATTTACTCCTGTTCCTTCTACATTTAAAACCTCACCATTACCAAATTTAGCATGGTTTACCTTATTTCCTACAGCCAATTGTTGGGACGATTTACTCGTAGTGGTTTGTGCCAATTTAGGAACGACTCTTTTTAAGTTTTGAGGCGTTTTAAAAGGTGTTTTCTTTTCTACTGGTTTTTCTTGATTACGTACAGATCTAGCAATGGGTTTTCTAAACCTAATTTTATCTCTAGGAATCTCATCTTCAAACAAGCTTTTGTCTACAAACCTATTCGCAACTACCTTTGTTCTTTGCGGAGCCAAATGCTCTATAAATTGCGTATCAATTTCTTCTAAAAATCTACTCGGTTCACAATCTATCAATTTTCCCCATCGGTAACGCGTATGTGCAAAACTTAAATAACACTGTTTTTCTGCTCTTGTTAACGCTACATAAAACAAACGTCTTTCCTCTTCTAACTCACTACGTGTATTTATACTCATGGCAGACGGAAACAAAGTTTCTTCCATACCCGGAATATACACATACGGATATTCCAATCCTTTAGACAAGTGAATGGTCATTAAAGACACCATCGGTTCATCATCCTCTTTGGTATCTTGCGTAGTTGCCAAGGCTACATCTTCTAAAAAAGCCGTTAAACTGGTATCTAATTCCGTTTCTTTTCGTTCCTCAATAAAATCTTTAATACCGTTTAGTAATTCTTGTACGTTTTCTACCTTACTAACCGCCTCTGGAGTTCCATCCCCCTGTAAATCTTTAATTAAACCAATTCGTTTTACCACCTCATCTGCTACTTCAAAAGCATTATTTGCTTGAGACGAAATTTGCAAACTCTCTATAAGAGTTACAAAATTATTCAATTTGGTTTTAGTTCCTCCTTGAATTTTAATATCTAAATGCTCTAAATCTTGAAGGATCGAAAAAATAGATTTCCCATAATGATTAGCTGCCACTATTAATTTATCAATGGTAGTCGCACCAATTCCTCTTGCAGGATAATTAATAATTCGCTTTAAAGCCTCTTCATCATTCGGATTAATTAGCAAACGTAAATAAGCCAATAAATCTTTTATTTCTTTACGCTGATAGAATGACAAACCACCGTATATTTTATACTTAATTCCTTTCTTACGCAAGGCATCTTCCATCGCACGAGACTGTGCATTGGTTCTGTACAAAATTGCAAACTCATTATAGCTTAACTGATGATTCATGGCATTCTCAAAAATAGAATTTGCCACCCATCTCCCCTCTTCTCCATCAGAAAGCGTACGCATTATTTTTAACTTACCTCCAGCCTCGTTTGCTGTAAAAATAGTTTTATCTAAACGCGTTTTATTTTTTTCTATCAAACTATTGGCCGCCTCTACAATATTGCTTGTAGAACGGTAATTCTGTTCTAATTTAAATGTTTTAACATCCGGATAATCTTTCTGGAAATTTAAAATGTTGTTAATATTTGCACCACGAAATGCGTAAATAGACTGTGAATCATCTCCTACCACACAAATATTCTGAAAACGATCTGCCAACGCTTTCACAATTAAGTATTGCGAATGGTTGGTATCCTGATACTCATCCACCATCACATACCTAAAACGATCTTGATACTTAGACAACACATCCGGAAAACGTACCAACAATTCATTGGTTCTTAACAACAAATCATCAAAATCCATGGCACCTGCCTTAAAACACCTGTCCACATATTGCTTATAAATCGCTCCCATTTGTGGTCGCATAGCAATGGTATCAGCCTCTATCAATTCAGGATTGTTTTGATACGCTTTTACCGTAATCAAACTATTTTTAAACTGAGATATTCTCCCTAAAAGAGCCTTAGATTTATACTGCTCTTTATTCAAGCCCATTTCTTTAATAATAGAATTCATCAAACGTACCGTATCCTGAGAATCGTAAATGGTAAAACTAGACGGATACCCTAATTTATCTGCCTCAGAACGCAAAATTCTAGCAAATACAGAGTGAAACGTCCCCATCCATAAATTCTTAGCTTCGCTCACTCCTACCACCGCAGCAATACGCTCTTTCATTTCTCTGGCAGCCTTGTTGGTAAACGTTAAAGACAATATCTGAAACGAATCCACCCCATTCTTTAACAAATGAGCAATTCTATACGTTAACACTCTTGTTTTTCCAGATCCTGCACCTGCTATAATAATCATAGGACCTTCCATTTGCTCAACAGCTGCACGTTGCGGAGGGTTTAATCCTTCTAAATAATCTGACACTTGGCTTTGCTTTTTAAAGTAGGCTAAAAATAAGAAAAACTATTGAGTCTTATTTACCTCAAAAAAAGAATTAAAATTACTTTATAAACAATTTACATTGGGCATTCCCCTAACGGGTCGTGCTTTCACTACTCGCTTTTTAGTTAGCATCTTTCCTTTCGGTCAAATGCTAACTAAAAGAGCTCAAACACACCGTTCAATCACTAATGCAAAACCTACACTATAAACAAGCAATTCATTACAATTCTGTATATTTATCAAAAAAGAACACTTGCAAATTCCTTTCGAACCCTCTTTATTTGGTATTCCCATCAACATTCATCTAGTTTTAGAATACCTTTCTTTTTTTATCGGGTTTAGGTATTATGTATATCTTAAAAAAGGATATCCCGATAAAATTAGCAAAACCAACAGAATTTCCATTATACTAGGAGCTGCCCTTGGTGCTTTTATAGGTTCTAGATTGTTTGGCTTTTTAGAAAATCCTGTTTTTAACATTTCTATCCAGAATTGCATTCAATTACTCAATACCAAAACCATTATGGGCGGACTTTTTGGAGGTCTTTTAGGGGTAGAACTCTCTAAAAAAATCATCCACGAAAAAAACTCTTCTGGAGATTTGTTTACCTTTCCTATCATCGTAGGAATTTTTATAGGTCGAATCGGATGCTTTTTATCAGGTACCAAAGAATTTACCTACGGAAAACAAACTACTTTTATCACAGGAATGGATTTGGGTGATCATCTGCAAAGACATCCTATTGCTCTTTACGAACTTGTATTCCTTGCCTTGTTATTCTTATCCTTAAAAACATACCAACAAAAACTAAACTCTGGAGAGCTTTTTAAACTCTTTATGATTTTCTATTTTACTTTCCGATTTTTTATCGAATTTTTAAAACCTAATGTGTTTTTTATACTACACCTTAGTTCTATTCAAATCCTATGCCTCTTGTGCTTATGCTACTACGCAAAATTTATATACTTAAAACTCCGCTATGCCCGTTAGAAATTATACCTATTACGATTTTACACTAAGTTTATGCCCTACCTGTTTAAAAAGAGTAGACGCAAAAATTGTTTTTGAAAACAACAAAGTGTACATGTTAAAAAATTGTAGAGAACACGGTCGTTCCAAAGTATTAATTGCAGACGACATAGCCTATTACAAAAACATTAGAAACTATAACAAACCCAGCGAAACTCCTTATAAATTTAACACACAAACAGACTACGGATGTCCTTACGACTGTGGTTTGTGCCCTGACCACGAGCAACACAGTTGTTTAACGGTGGTAGAAGTAACAGACCGATGCAATTTAACCTGCCCAACCTGTTACGCAAACTCTTCTCCCAACTACGGAAGACACCGAAGTTTACAAGAAGTAAAAACCATGTTAGATACCATTGTAGCCAACGAAAAAGAACCCGACGTTGTACAAATATCTGGAGGAGAACCTACCATACATCCCAACTTTTGGGAAATTTTAGACTATGCAAAATCGCTTCCTATCCGCCATTTAATGCTCAACACCAACGGTATTAAAATAGCCAAAGACATTGAATTTGCTAAAAAACTAAAAACCTACAGTCCCGATTTTGAAATATACCTTCAGTTCGATTCTTTTGAAGACTCCGTCTTAAAAGAATTAAGAGATGCAGCACTTTCTGATATTAGAAAACAAGCCATCAGTAATTTAAACCAAGTAAACCTCTCTACCACGCTAGTAGTTACCTTGCAAAAAAACTTAAACGATCACGAAATAGGTAAAATTATAACACATGCCCTACAACAAAAATGTGTAAGAGGAGTTACGTTTCAACCTACACAAATAGCCGGTAGGTTAGAACACTTTAATCCAGAAACAGACCGCTTAACCCTTACCGAAGTACGTAGAAAAATATTAGAACAAACCTCTATATTTAATGCCGATGATTTATTACCCGTACCTTGTAACCCCGATGCTTTAGTGATGGGTTATGCCTTAAAACTAGGTAACGAAGTAATGCCTTTAACAAGATATATAAACCCTAACGACTTATTAGACAATTCTAAAAACACTATTATCTATGAGCAAGATGAACAACTAAAAGACAAAATGATAGCATTGTTTAGCACAGGAAACTCTGTAGACGTTGCTCAAGAAAACCTAAAATCTATTATGTGTTGCTTACCCAATATAGATGCTCCAGACTTAGGGTATGATAATTTGTTTAGAATCATTATCATGCAATTTATAGATGCCTATAATTTTGATGTAAGAGCCATTAAAAAATCATGTGTTCATATTGTAGACAAAGACAATAAAATTATTCCTTTTGAAACCATGAATTTGTTTTATCGAGACGATAAAAAGGAATATTTAAACGAATTAAGAAATCAAATCTAAAGCTTATGATCTTTTTAGAAGCCAATTATGCCGGTATCGTGTACCTATTCCTAGCCATTATGTTAGGACCACCTATTCTATTAGCTAGTATCGGAATTGCATACTACAAAAAGAAACCTAACCTTTCTAAAATACTTTTTATACTGGCTGTTCTTTATTTGTTAATTGGTGGAGGAATTTGCGGTAGTTTGTTAATGAGTTAAGTAAGTACTTCTTTATATACCAATTATCTCTATCTGTTTCAGAAGCTCTTAAAGAAACTTAACAAACCGAATAACTATTAAACTATCTAAAATAGGAACAAACATTTTACAATAGTAGAAACAGAGTTTGGACTTTTCAAAAAACAATCAGTAATTGGACTTCTTAAGATTAACTTAAAAAACAGCAACGTTAAACAAACCTCAACACTCATTCCAACTCCTAATCCGATTCGTTATTTACAGAAAATCATGAAAAACATCCTTATCATTGGAGCAACATCAGGCATCGGTAGAGCTCTTGCAGAACATTTTGCAGAGCTTAATCATCATGTAGTGATAACAGGTAGAAGAGAGAATTTATTACAAGAGCTTAAAGAGCAGTACCCTAAAAACATCACAACGCTACAGCATGATGTTACTGAAATAGACACAACTGATGAGAAACTAAATTCCTTATTTAAAATAGTAGGCGAAATAGATATTGCCATCATTTCTTCGGGTATTGGAGATTTAAACCCAAACCTTAATTGGTCTATTGAACAGCATGTATTAAACACAAATGTTCTTGGAATTACAAAAGTCTATGAATTTATTTTTAACAAGTTTAAAAAACAAAACAAAGGTCATATCGTTGGAATTTCTTCTTTAGCAGGCTATAGAGGTAACAGACATTGTCCATCTTACAGTGCTTCTAAAGCGTTTCAGATAAATTATCTTGAAAGCTTGCATTGTATTACGAAACAAGAAAAATTAAATATAAAAATTACAGATATACAACCTGGATTTGTAGATACAGCAATGGCTAAAGGAGAAGCAAGACTAGTCGTACCTATTGAAAAAGCAACCAAACAGATTGTAAGAGCAATTCAAAAACAAAAAAGAAAAGCCATTATTTCAAAACGCTGGAAATTCATAGGTTTTGTATACAAACATCTACCTACTATCATTTTAGAAAAAATATAAAATAAGTCTTAATCATTTAACTAATATTTGCCCAAATACTAGTGCGTTTGTGTATTTGTTGATACGTTCTATTTAATGCTGTATTTTTGGGTAAAGACAAATTAGGGTCTTCTGTTAACACCGCTACCGCTTTATTTCTTGCCATGTGTAATTCTTTAGAATCTTTTACCAAATCGGCAATTTTTAAATTTAAAACCCCACTTTGCTGTGTTCCCATTAAGTTCCCTGGACCACGGAGTTTTAAGTCTACCTCAGCAATTTCAAAACCATCACTAGTTCTTACCATGGTTTCTAATCGGGTTTTAGAATCGTTAGACAATTTTACACCAGACATTAAAATACAATAACTCTGGTCTGCTCCACGTCCTACCCTACCACGTAACTGGTGTAATTGCGACAAGCCAAAACGCTCTGCACTTTCAATAATCATTACAGAAGCATTCGGTACATTTACCCCCACTTCTATCACGGTAGTGGCCACCATTATTTGCGTTTCTCCTTTTACAAAACGCTGCATTTCAAATTCTTTGTCAGCAGGTTTCATTTTTCCATGTACAATACTAATTTTATAATCGGGTAACGGAAATTCTCGTTGAATACTCTCATACCCATCTTGTAAATCTTTATAATCCATCGCTTCGGATTCTTCTATCAACGGATACACTACATATACTTGCCTTCCTTTGGTAATCTCATCACGCATAAATTTAAATACACGCAAACGAGCACTATCAAACCGATGAACCGTTTGTATGGCTTTTCTACCTGGTGGAAGTTCGTCTATTACAGAAACATCTAAATCTCCGTAAGCGCTCATCGCTAAGGTTCTTGGAATTGGAGTGGCTGTCATAATTAATATATGCGGAGGCAATTTGTTTTTCATCCACATTTTAGAACGCTGTGCCACGCCAAAACGGTGCTGTTCATCAATCACGGCTAATCCTAAGTTTTTAAATTGTACTTTATCCTCTAAAATTGCATGTGTACCTACCAATATTTGTAAAATTCCCTCTTCTAAAGCTGCATGAATTTCTCTACGAGCTTTTGTTCTGGTAGAACCTGTTAACAGTTGTACCGTAATACCAAAAGGAGTTACCAATTCTACAATAGCTTGGTAATGTTGTGTAGCTAATATTTCTGTAGGAGCCAACATGGCTGTCTGAAAATTATTATCCAAAGCAATTAAGATAGTTAACAAAGCTACAATGGTTTTTCCTGCACCTACATCTCCTTGTAACAAACGATTCATATGAGCTCCCGTGGCCATGTCTGCTCTAATTTCTTTTAACACTCTTTTTTGAGCTCCTGTTAAATCAAATTGTAAACCCTGTTTGTAAAAATTATTAAAATGAGTCCCAATCTGTTCAAACACATAACCTTTTATTTTGTCTTTACGCACCAATTTATTTCTGATGAGCTGCATTTGTATGTAAAAAAACTCTTCAAACTTTAATCGTTTTTGAGCTTGAGCCAATGCTTGATGATTTTTTGGAAAATGAATGTTAAATAAAGCCTCTTTTTTAGACATCAAGCCTAAATCTGATATAATTTCATCAGATAACGTTTCTTGTATGTACGCAAAACTTTCTTTTAACAAGCTTTGCATGGCTTTAGAAATTACTTTATCATTAAAACCCTTTGCACTCATTTTTTCGGTAGATGGGTATACCGGTTGCAAGCCTGCTACAAAGTTTTTTTTATGATGAATTTCTAACTCCATTTCTGGATGCGGCATGCTAAAATGTCCATTAAAATAATTGGTTTTTCCGAATATAATATACGGTTCGTTTATTTTAATACTAGATTTTAACCACTTGGTTACTCTAAACCAAATTAATTCAACACTACCTGTCTCATCTTTAAACGTAGCTACCAATCTACTCCCCCTTTTCTGCTTTACCTCTTTTACATCGGTTACCATTCCTTTTAATTGAACTTCTGCCTGATTGGGCAACAATTCTCTAATAGTAAATACTTTAGACTTATCCACATATCTATGCGGAAAAAAATTAAGAAACTGATTGGCATTAAAAATTCCAAATTCCTTTTGCATCACCGCAGCTTTCGCAGGGCCTATACCTGATAAATAAGAAATATTGGTATCAAAATCAAACATACAGTTCCGTCTATAAATGAGCTATTAATATATTATTGGTTTTTAAAACACGCTGATGCAAATGTACTTTACAGGGTTTGGATAAAAAATACTGTGCTACTTTCTTTTGTAAAACCTCATCATACTGTTCCATTCCCAAGTTAAAAATCAAGTTGCCTTTAGGAGATATGGTATTATAAAGATACTCACAAAACACTTGAGAATAAAACGGTTTAGGCACTTTTTGATCTATAAATACATCTACCATCACCAAATCGTATTGCTGTTTATGTTCTTGGATAAAAGTAAAAGCATCTTGATGAATAATCTGTAAGTGGTGACTTTCTTGTACATCAAAACGATGTTTTGCAATGTCAATCACTTTTTTATCAAACTCAACAGCTGTTATTTTTTGTGGGTATTGATATTTATGTCTTAACGAATGTACCGCACTCCCCGCTCCCAAACCTAATAACAAAACAGAATTTAATTTTGATATATCTATTTTATCCAACCCAAATTCTAATATTTTTTGAAGAGAACCGTAGGAGTAGTTCGCATTTTTACTATCCAACATTTTTTTACCTTGGTAATACGTTACTTCTAAAACTCCGTTATGGTCAGACACTATTTTGGTGGTTTGAGGCCATACGTAACTCCATAGTTTTTTTAACTTCATGTGTAAATGCTATCAATACCTAACAAAGATAACAAGTCCCCTGTCAAATTAAAACTAGATAAGGTAAGAACATCTAAAAAAACACGTAACTTTGCAGCCTAATCGTTCTAAAAGATATGAGACTTCATAGAAATTTGGTTTTTACCGTAATAGATTCGTTACACGATATTTTTAACGAACAAGAGTATGCTGACAAAGTTGTACAAAAAGCCTTAAAAAAAGATGCTCGTTGGGGAGCAAGAGATCGAAAATTTGTTGCCGAAACGATTTATGAAATTGTACGATGGAAACGTTTGTACAACGAAATTGCAGGAACCAAAGATCATTATTCCAGAGAAAACTTGTGGAAAGTCTTTGCGGTTTGGGCAGTGCTACGCGGAATTGATTTACCTGACTGGAAATACTTTGTAGGAACTCCCGTTAGACGAATTAAAGGAAAATTTGACGAATTGCAAAGTCATAGAGCCATTGCACAATCTATCCCAGATTGGATGGACGAATTGTGTGCTAAAGAGTTAGGAGAAAAAAAATGGAATGCTGAGTTAAAAGCCCAAAACATTCCTGCCTCTGCCATTTTAAGAACCAACACCTTAAGAGGTACTAAAAAACAGTTACAAGATTTATTAGCCAAAGACGATATTATTACCAAACCTATTAAGGGTTATCCACATGCTTTAGAGCTAAACGAACGTAAAAATGTATTTAAAACAGCTGCTTTTAAAAGTGGGTTGTTTGAAATGCAAGATGCTTCTTCTCAATTGGTAGCAGAGTTTTTAGACGTACAACCAGGTATGAGAGTGGTAGATACTTGTGCAGGAGCTGGTGGAAAAACCTTACACATTGCTGCTTTAATGGAAAACAAAGGTTCTATTATTGCCACTGATATTTATGGTGGTAAATTGGTAGAGTTAAAAAAACGTGCAAAAAGAGCCGGAGCTTTTAACATTACTACTAAAAAAATAGAATCGTCTAAAACTATTAAAAAATTATACAACACTGCGGATAGAGTTTTAATTGATGCCCCTTGTTCTGGTATTGGTGTACTAAAACGTAACCCAGATAGTAAATGGAAGTTACAGCCTGAGTTTGTAAATAATATTAAAGATATTCAGAAAGATATTTTAACTCGTTATTCTAAAATTGTAAAAGTAGGCGGAAAAGTAGTGTATGCTACTTGTTCCATTTTACCTTCTGAAAACCAGGAGCAAGTGGCCCGTTTTTTAGGTTTAAATCCTAATTTTAAATTACTTAAAGATAAAAAAGTATTGGCTTCAGAATCTGGATACGATGGTTTTTACATGGCTTTATTAGAAAGAATAGAATAAAGTTATTATAAAATTAAAACAACAATGGCTATCTAAAAATTAGATAGCCATTGTTGTTTTAAACGAATTTAATCAAAAAACTTCTTACTTAGAAACACTAAAACCATTTACATCTTGGTAATGCTTTACTACAAAATTAAAAGCTGTTTCTAAAATTTCGCCCATACACACACAGTCTTTAAACTTTGCATCTTTGGTATAATCAAACAAATCTTTTTTAAGTTGTGCTATTTTTTCATCGGGAGATATTCTGTCTTTTAACATGCAATTCAACAATCTCCTTATTCTTTTTTTACCCAACAAAATTCTTTTGGCAATGGTAGAACGTTCTTCTTGTTTGTATTGTTCTATAGATTCTGGTCTTAAGTTATTATGTACCATTTCTACATACTGATTGTTTTCTTTTAAAAACTGTGGCATGTATACTTTTAATCTTCCCTCGTAACATTGCTGGTCAAAATCAATGGCTCTAATTCTATAACGTACCTGATCAAAATCGTGCGTAGGAACAATTACATAATTATAAGATCTCATGTCTCCTAACAAACGTACAATACAACGTTCGTTAAACTTTACATATTCTTTGGCAATCTGTTTTTGGGTTCTTATAGAATAAGAATCCAATCCACTTTCTATAAACGTATCTCCTGGTATTCCAGAAATATGATCTTCTATCAGTGTATCTTTATACACTAAGAAATTAATTCTGTTAGGAGATAGCAAATGCTCTAACTCCAATCCGTATACTCTAGAAGCATCTGCCTTTTTAATGTACATATAAGTATAGTTGTCATTTAAAACATTTCGTACCTTAATTCTAAAAGGCTTAGAGTTTCCAAACGTACAATAATCTACAGCATCAATATTTAAAAACGGCACTGAAGTATCAGAACCATCTCCGTGTAATATGGAATATACTTTTTTTAAGTCTCTATCAATATGTGTTCTTTCATGTTCTAAATAGTAAACGCGAATCCACAGAGTGTCCTCTCCGTTTTCATCATACACTTCTATTCCTCCAGAGAATCGCAGCAAATCGTCATAAAAAACAGGAATTAACGCATTTCTATTGTAAGTAGACAAATACTCATCTAAAAAAGATTGAATAGGATAACTCGGTTTTTTTTTAGATATCTTTTGATATTCAGCCTCCTGCATATTATACTTTTCTTGCTTTATCGTAAGGGATTCTACACAATAAATATTTAATCGCATTTATTCTAGCAAACGTTTTTTTATTAGCTTTAATAATTTTCCACGGAGCATGCTCTGTATCTGTATGCGTAAACATTACTTTTTTATAATCGGTATATTCGTCCCACAACTCTTGTGCTTTTTCATCTACAGGAGTTATTTTCCATTGCTTTAAAGGATT
>CALHCC010000131.1 GCA_937930675.1 uncultured Flavobacteriaceae bacterium | reverse complement strand
TTGGGTGCAAAACCTATTGTTTTTTTCATTTGGACATAAAAAATCTCGTCCGATGACGAACGAGATTTCTTTATATTTTTAAAAAACTTCAAAAGTATTAGGCTTCTAATTTTTTAAACAACACACATGCATTGTGCCCTCCAAATCCAAAAGTATTACTCATCGCTACTTTAATATCTCTTTTTTGAGCTTTATTAAGTGTTAAGTTTAATTTTGGATCAATATTTTCATCTAACTCCTCGTGATTAATTGTAGGAGGTACCATTCCATTTTCCATAGCTAATATCGAAGCAATCGCTTCAATAGCTCCTGCAGCACCCAATAAGTGTCCTGTCATGGATTTGGTGGAGTTGATATTTAACTTGTAAGCATGTTCTCCAAAAACTTTTTGCACTGCTTTTAATTCTGCAACATCTCCTAAAGGAGTAGACGTTCCGTGCATGTTTACAGCATCTACATCTTCAATGTTTAGACCTGCATTTTCTAAGCAGTTTTGCATTACTTTGGTTGCCCCTAATCCTTCTGGATGTGGTGCTGTTAAGTGATGTGCATCTGCGGATAAACCACCTCCTGCAACTTCACAGTATATTTTTGCTCCTCTGGCAACAGCGTGTTCATACTCTTCAAGTATTAAGGCTCCACCACCTTCTCCCATTACAAATCCATCTCTAGATTTATCAAATGGTCGAGAAGCTTTCTCGTAATTTTCATTGTTTTGTGATAAGGCATGTAAGGCATTAAATCCTCCCATGGCTGCTCCAGTTACGGATGCTTCTGAACCTCCAGTTACAATTACATCTGCATGTCCTAAACGTATATAATTTAATGCATCTATAATTGCATTTGCAGAAGATGCACAAGCAGAAACTGTAGTAAAGTTAGGCCCTCTAAATCCATATTTAATAGAAATATGTCCAGGGGCAATGTCTGCAATCATTTTAGGAATAAAAAATGGATTGTATCTTGGTGTACCATCTCCATTCGCAAATTCTACAACTTGCTGTTCAAAGGTATCAATACCTCCAATTCCACATCCCCAAATCACTCCTACTTTGTCTAAGTCTACATTCTCAATATCCAATTTGGAGTTTTTAATTGCTTCATCTGCAACCACCATGGCATATTGCGTAAACTTATCCATTTTACGAGCCTCTTTTCTGTGAATAAAATCATTTACATTAAAGTCCTTTAATTCACATGCAAAACGAGTCTTGAACTTGGTAGCATCAAATTGTACTATAGGAGCCGCACCGCTTTTCCCATTTACTAAACCATTCCAATACTCTTCTATATTGTTACCGATTGGTGTTAATGCACCAAGTCCAGTTACTACAACTCGTTTCAATTTCATAAATAGATTGTTTTCTAATTATTTTGCTTCTTCAATAAAGCTTACAGCTTGACCTACTGTTCCAATGTTCTCAGCTTGATCATCTGGAATTTGAATATCAAATTCTTTTTCGAATTCCATGATTAATTCAACAGTATCTAAAGAATCCGCTCCTAAATCGTTTGTGAAGCTTGCTTCTGCAGTTACTTCATTTTCGTCAACTCCTAATTTATCAACGATAATTGCTTTTACTCTTGATGCAATGTCTGACATAGTAATATAATTTATAAGTTTAAAACCGGGGACAAAAATAAAAAACTTTTGTTTCCACAAACAATCTTTGTGAGAAATATATTCACTAAGATAAAAAAAAATATCACATCTTTGTAGTGAGTTTTTACGCAACTAACAAAGGTCAAGACATCTAAAAACCGCTATAAAGCCAACAAAACATGATTAAAATAGCCATTCTAGCATCGGGTTCTGGTTCTAATGCAGAGAACATTATTAAGTACTTTTCTGATGATAAAAATATTGAAATCTCTTATGTATTAAGCAACAAAAAGGATGCTTTTGTACTAGAAAGAGCCAAAAAACTAGGTATAAAAAGTCAAGTTTTCACCAATAAAGAGATGAAAGAGGACACTCTTTTCCTTGATTTATTAAAAAGAGAAGCGGATTTTATTGTGCTTGCTGGTTTTTTATTAAAAGTACCCGGGCATATTATTGCAGCATTTCCTAATAAAATTATAAACATCCACCCTGCTCTTTTACCTAAGTATGGTGGTAAGGGTATGTACGGAATGAATGTCCACAAGGCTGTAAAACAAAATAAGGAGTCTGAAACTGGAATTACCATCCATTTTGTAAACGAAAATTATGATGAGGGAGCTATTATCTATCAAGCAAAAACAAAAATAACTACTGATGACACCCCAGATGATATTGCTAAAAAAGTACATCAATTGGAATACCAACACTTTCCTAGAGTAATTAAAAAAACTGTTGAGCTGTAGATTAACATGGCAAAAAACAAGAAATATTATGTAGTATGGAAGGGTAGAGAAAAAGGGGTATATGCAAATTGGAACGAATGCAAAAAAAACATTGATGGTTACCAAGGGGCACAATACAAATCTTTTACTTCAGAAAAAGAAGCAAAAATAGCCTTTACCAAAAGTTATGAAGATTATAAGGGAAAAGATACCAAACAGCCTGTTATAGATCTACAACTTTTGAAACAGATTGGAGATCCTACATTCAATTCTATTAGTGTAGATGCTGCGTGCAGTGGAAATCCTGGGTTAATGGAATACCGAGGAGTAAATACAAAAACAAAAACACAATTATTTATTCAAGGTCCTTTTGAAGAAGGCACTAATAATATTGGCGAATTCTTAGCATTGGTTCATGGTTTGGCTTACTTACAAAAAACTAACCAACCCAATTTACCTATTTATTCCGATTCTAGAACAGCTATTGCTTGGGTAAACGCAAAACAATGTAGAACCAAAATAATGCCAACCCCCCAAAACAAAAAAATGTTTGATTTAATTAAACGAGGAGAGACTTGGCTACAACAAAACACATATAAAAACCCCATACTAAAGTGGGAAACTAAAGTATGGGGTGAAATTCCTGCAGATTTTGGAAGGAAATAACTATTCTATTCCTAATTCTTTTCTTAGATACATATCTTCATTTGTATTCTTATTCCAATAGTCTGATTTAATGGTTTTTATTAATTCTGCTGTAGAAGTTAATAACTTTCTTTTAGATCCTGTTCCTTCTAAACAAGTTTCTTTCCAACTTAACACTCTATAAGGAAACTTAGATTCAAAAATAATTTGTAGGTTTCTATTTAAATTTGGGTAATCAATTTCATAAACTACCTTTCCGTCTTTTTCACTAACACTTAAATTAGCTTGATACGCTTTAACTTCTTTATGGGAAAATCTTAAATATGAAAAACTAGGTAACATTTTCACATTTTTACTAATCATTAATTTTTTAGGATTTACTCTAATAACAGACCATATATCATCTTCCAACAACACTTCATCGTCTATTTCTTTATCTTCTACACTTTCTCCCTGATAATAAGAATGTAAATTCACATTGTATTTATCTCCTTTATTTATCAACTCTACATAATCATGTCCACACCATTCTTGTAAAGAAGTAGATATTTTTAATGAGTTTTGGTATTTTTTTGAGTTGATTGGATAAAAAGAACTATTTAAAATAGAGTATGAGTAAATACCTGTATTAAATTTTTTATTAGAAATAAATTTTAAAACTTTTACATTGTTTTTATTAGATGTATCAGCCTTTGTGTTTGTTTCTGGAGAAAATGTTTCGGTAACACAAACGTTTACCAACATTCCTTTTCTTAATTCTCCATACCTCGCCTGTTCTAATTTATAACTAGATATTTCAGCTTTACCCGAATACCAATAGTCATTAAACAATTGTTCTGGTGTTCTTACTGTTTTCTCTGCAACCTTCTCAACAGCTTCTTCCTGTTGTGAAAAAACAGACAACGACACAATCATTGTTGCTGTTAACAATAAATAAACATTTTTCATTTCTTTTTAGTTTTAGTTTGTGTTTTTTTGTAAATATATAACAACAAATTATATTTTTACTATTAAAAAAATAGACATTTGTTAACGTTTAAGTGTTTTAAATGCATATTTATTTGCAAATAACTGATTATCATAAATACACCATAAACAATTGTTGTATAATATAATTTTATCAAAAAAATGTTTTATAAAAATGAATTCATTTAATTTTTTAAACGTGCATCAAAAATCTTTTGAGAAAAAAGCATTAGAAGTTTTTAAATTCCAAGCAGAGCAATGCACTGTATATAAAACATTTATAAAACATTTAAATATTTCTATTAAAAACGTTAACACATTAGAAGAGATCCCCTTTTTACCCATACAATTCTTTAAAAGTCATAAAATTACAGCCAATAACAATGCTGCAACAACAACATTTTTAAGTAGTGGAACTACAGGCATGAGCCAGAGTAAACATTATGTCACAGATATTTCTTATTATGAAAATAGTTACTTAAGCGGTTTTGAACGATTTTATGGAAACATAAAAGACTATACCATTTTAGCACTTTTACCATCTTATTTAGAAAGAGAAGGCTCTTCTTTAATTTATATGGTTGAAGATTTAATTAAAAAATCAGAAAACATTAATAGCGGCTTTTATTTACACAACCATCAAGAACTATATCAAAAACTTAAAGAACAAGAAAAAAATAATCAAAAAACATTGTTAATAGGAGTTTCTTTTGCTCTATTAGATTTTATAGAAAAGTTTCCTTGCCATCTTAAACATACCATTATAATGGAAACCGGAGGCATGAAAGGCAAGCGTAAAGAAATGATTCGTGAAGAATTACATGCTAAACTAAAAAAAGGGTTTGGAGTTCAGAACATCCATTCAGAATACGGAATGACGGAGTTATTAAGTCAAGCTTATTTTAACAACACTCAAAAATTTCATTGTCCCCCTTGGATGAAAGTACTAATTAGAGACACTGAAGATGCTCTTACACTACTACCTACAGAAAAAAGTGGTGGTATTAACGTAATAGATTTAGCCAATTATAACTCTTGTTCCTTTATTGCTACACAAGACCTTGGTAAGGTTTACAAAGATGGGGCTTTTGACGTTTTAGGTAGATTTGACACTTCTGACATTAGGGGTTGTAATCTTTTAATTCAATAAAAATCGTAAAGTATTGATGATGTTACGACCAAACTAGCGAAACAAAAATAGCATACTATTACAATGAGCTTTTTAGAAAATCTATCAAAACACTTTGGTAAACTACAAAACCAAACCAAGCAATAAGCTTCTAAAAATTTGTATCCTAATTCTTACAGAATTCAATAATCCAATGGGAAAAACTAGAGAATTATTTAAAGATCATCAAATAGATATTAACAACAAACAATCAACGTACAGTTTATTTAAGATGTTATTGTAAACCATATAGATGGTATACGACTGATAGAAGGAAATAACAATTTGGTATGTCTCACATGTAAATTTTAAGCATTATGAAAAAAGTAGTTTTATTTTTAAGTTTTTTAATTAGTCTAGTAAGTTTTTCTCAAAAAAAAGACTATAATCTAAAGAAAGGGTATGTTGCCGAAGGATACGATGTTGTATCTTATTTTAGTAACAAACCTGTAGAAGGTAAAAAAGAATTTATTCTTACGCATGATGGTGTAAAATTTAAATTTGCAAATCAAGAAAATTTAAACACCTTTAAAAAGAACCCAACAAAATATACGCCACAATATGGAGGATGGTGTGCTTATGCTTTAGGTGCTAGTAATGCAAAATTTGACATCAATCCTGATACTTACGAGATTAGAGATGATAAGTTATACTTATTTTACAATTCTTGGGGTACAAATACATTAAAAAAATGGTTAAAAGAAGGACCTGAAGAATTAAGAAAGAAAGCAGACCTAAATTGGTCTAACATTAAGTAGTTTAAATATAGTTTTAGTTTTTTAAGGCTCTTGACAAAAATTTGTCAAGAGCCTTTTTTTATTTTTAAAAACTTATTTTTTAAATTGACGATCTATAACCTCCATCACTTTCTTATGTTTCGGAGAAAAAGAAGTCGCTTTACTTCTAAGCGTAGTTGGGGTTAAATGCCATTTCCACAAAAACCCTCCTAAAAACCAGTTTTCATCATAAAACGTAGTGTATAAAGAAGTGTAAGCATTCACCTGTGCTTGTTCATTTTCAGCAAATTTACCATGGCTCCCCCAAGTGTTCTTTGTGTTATAATCACAACTCTCAAAACCGTATTCTGTAAATAAAACATTCTTTTTTTGTTGTTTAGCATAGACTGCCATACTTTTTTTAATAGGCAACCAAGCCATATTTAATTCTTCTATAGAAGGCTCTTTTTTGTCTGATAACGGAAAATACACATCAATTCCTATATAATCTAATTGATCCCAAAAAAACACATTCTGATAGTTATCCCAATTTGCTGCATACGTTAGCTTACCTTTATACACTTGCTTAATTTTAGCAATCAAAGTCGTCCAAAACTTGGGCCTTTGCTTTACTACTTGTTTTAGTTCTGTGCTAAAACAAAACAAATCTACCTTGTTTTTTTGGGCCAAACTTGCATGAAACAATATATAATTTGTGTAATTTTTTTCCCAAATCACCCAATCAGCTTCATTTTGTAATGTAAATTCTGTAGCAAAGCCATTTCTAAACCAAACATGAGGTTTTAACATTACTTTTAAATTCTTCTTTTTTGCCGTATTAATTAAATACGCTACTCCTTGTTCTTTCTCTCCCCACCACTGATAGTCTGAATTAAACTGTACCTCCGTAGAATACCCCTTAGAAAACGCATAGGGAATTACAGAAACCCAATTTGCATTCATCTTTGTAACTTCTGTAAAACAATTTTCCTCAATTTTAGTAGGAGGAGAAACTAAATTAACTCCATTTATTTTTTTTTGAGAGCAAGAAAAAAAAGAGAACATTACTAAAAAACCAAACCACCCAAATCCTTGTATTTTCATAAACGAATAACTAAATTTTATACTCCTTAAATATAAACGATATTTATCTTTGTAAGCTCAACTATATATTATGATTTTTACCGACACGCATACACACTTAAATAGTGAACAATTTGATGAAGATAGAAATAAAATGATTCAACGTGCTATAGATGCCGGTGTAAAACGTTTATTTATTCCGTCTATAGATTCCAAATACACGCAAAGTATGTTTGAGGTAGCTGAGGCTTTTCCTCAGCATGTACATTTAATGATGGGTGTTCATCCCACACACATTAAAGAAAACTACAAAGAAGAACTTGCCATCGCTAGAGAATGGTTAGAAACCAAAAAATTTATTGCTGTCGGAGAGATTGGTATGGACTTGTATTGGGACAACACTTATATTAAAGAACAAAAAGAAGCCTTTAAAACGCAAATACAATGGGCTAAAGAATTTGGTTTACCTATTAACATCCATTGTAGAAATGCCTTTACTGAAGTTTTCGAAATTTTAGAAGAAGAAAAATCAGAAACTCTTTTTGGAATTTTTCACTGTTTTACAGGAACTTTAGAAGACGCTAAAAAAGCAATTAGTTACAATTTAAAACTAGGTATTGGTGGAGTAGCTACCTTTAAAAACGGCAAAATAGATCAGTTTCTAGCAGAAATACCTTTAGAACATATCGTCCTAGAAACAGATGCTCCCTATTTGGCTCCTACTCCTTTTAGAGGAAAACGAAACGAGTCTTGCTACCTTATCAACATTGCTGAGAAATTAGCCAGTATTTACAATAAAAACTTAGCCGAAATTGCAGAAATTACCACCCAAAACAGCAAAGCAGTTTTTAAAATCTAAATAAATCAATTATTTATAAAACTCCAGCCACCTCAACACCAAAATTCTCCTCTTAAAACAATCAATAGAATTTTATATTTGCATTAAAAATAACATGTCACTCCTTTCCAAATGGTTCAAAACCCAACCACTCACTAACGAAATAAATCCCATGAAAAAATACTTAATTGTAGGACTTGGTAACATTGGTGCCGATTACAACAACACCAGACACAACATCGGTTTTAAAATACTAGACCATCTAGCAAAAGAACAAAACATCTCTTTTAGCACAGAAAAACTAGGAGATATTGCCACCTTTAAACACAAAGGAAGAACCTTCATCCTCCTAAAACCCTCTACCTATATGAATTTAAGTGGTAAATCCTTAAAATATTGGATGGACAAAGAAAAAATTCCACAAGAAAACATTTTGGTTATCTCAGACGACTTAAATATCGATTTTGGAACCTTTAGACTCAAAGCAAAAGGAAGTGCTGGAGGACACAACGGCTTAAAAGACATCAACGAAAAATTAGGAAATCAAAACTACGCACGCTTTAGATTCGGAATCAGTGCCATGTTTGGAAAAGGAAAACAAGTAAACTATGTGTTAGGAAAATGGAACGCAGACGAAGAACGCTATTTCCCTGAACTGTTAGACAAAGCTGCCCAACTCATCATTTCTTTTGGAACCGCAGGCATTGGAAACACCATGAATCAATACAACGGAAAACAAGTAGACGATATTTAGCTTTTTAGGGCATTCCCTTACAGGTCGGGCTTTCAGTACTCGCTTTTTTCTTTTTAATCATCAACACGTGTTAAAAAGAAAAAGAGCTCAAACATACCCTTCAATCCCTAATGCAGTTTATCAAAGATTTATATAAATTGTATGTAAGAGTTTATGCCTATTACCCGTTGTACATTTAGGATAAAAAATGAAACCTTAGAATGTGTTCGAGTGATTTTTTCTGAGGAAAGGAAGAGAAATTTGTATCGAGAACTAGATTTCGATACAAACTTTGCTCATTATCATGACAAAACTTACTCAATCGGACATACCAAGTCTTAAATGCACAAGGCGTATCTATTATAAAAGGAAATCAAAATGAAGAATTGTTCCTATTATTACAAAATTTAGCAATTTCTACTCCAAAATTTAATAGTCTATTTAAATCCGTCTCAACTTCAACATTTTTAACCCCATTTCTATTAACACTCCAAATTCGAATAATCTTATTATCTGGCATCACTTTATAGTTCACATGAGAAATCGAATTACGAAGAACTCTGTAAAAATCATTTGATTTTAGTAAATCACAGTTACCTTCCAATACATCAAAATACTTTTCTAAATCAATTTCGATACCTTCAAAATATTGTAAATTTTTAAGTTCTTTAGGAACAACAAGTGTTGTATATAAAAAACCAAATATTGCTCCGCTATTAACAGGGTCATAATAACTTTCTAAAGAAAGAGAACTATCTAATCTTTCGCTTGCAAGCTTTATTAATTCATCAATATTTAGTTTTGAAGTTGTCCCTTTTTAATAGCTAAATGTATTCCATATAGAACTTGAAAATTAATGTAACCCCAAATTGGTATTTGCTTTTCGTGTATCATCTTAATTTAGTACAAGAGTTTTAATTTAAGACTTATTATACACTAAACAAAAGAACATTATTTAAACAGAATTTATAACCGAATAAAAAAACAACAGACTTTTTAAAAAAACACATATCAATTTTAGTCATTGTTGTCCAATATTCTATTTCTTTTCAGTTATTAAACCTTCAACTTCTTTTTTAAGCTTAGGAACATGATTTATAATAATTGACCAAATATTTTCATCCGAAATATTATCGTACGCATGAATAACTTGATTTCTTAAACTAACGATAGCTTTAGCATTAGAAATTAATTTTTCAAAATTTGAATCTCGTTTAAAATTTTATTAATAGCTTTCCCTACAATTTCTAAATCTCTTTCCACAGCTCTTTTAAGCATTGTATTTTTTCTATACTCAAAAAAGTCTTTTTCAATATTCTGAAAATAGGATTCAATTTCTTCTAGGGCAAAATGAATATCATACAACCATTTAAGTATTCTTTCATCCATAAATTAATTCTTTACTCTTGTTAATTGAATTAATTAAAATAGGATTTTTCAACGTTTGTTCTTCAACTAAATCAATATCTCGATGAAGTATTTTGCGAAGATTTTCTTTAAAAGAAATGTAATTGTCAAAATACAAACTTAAGTCAGCTATCTTAAATTTTACAAGAAAATCAATATCACTAGTATCCGAAAATGTTTCGTTTGTAGAAGAACCAAATAAGTACAACTTTTCTACGCTATGTTTTTTACACAAAGCTTTAACTTGTATTCTATTTTTATCAATTATTAACACATCTCAAATACACTTAAAATTAAGAGATACCAACCTAATCTTGTTTAGGTTAAGAACAACCTTACTTAAACATCCTGATCACTCGCAAACCATTCTGCATGAGAACTTTCTGTTTCCTGTAGTTTTAAAGAAAACAAGGTGATATTTTCAGGCAATCGTTTTTTTATTTTATCTGCAAAATCCAAAATCATCATTTCGCTTGTTGGCTGGTAATCTACCAATATTACATTATGACCTCTATCTTGTAATTCTTTGGCCAACTCCACGTGAGGTGTATTTTTATTAAACACTGTAGCATGATCAAAAACATCTTCTATTTCCGATTTTACAATCTTTTTTAAATCCGTAAAATCAATCACCATCCCATTCTTAACATGGCTAATATCATCAATAGGAGCCCCAATTACCGTTACATATAGTTTGTAACTATGTCCATGTACATTTCTACACTTACCATCGTAACCGTGTAGTGCATGACCTGCTTCAAAGTCAAACTTTTTTGTAATTCTTATTTTGCTCATTTTATTTGTTTTTAAATAACGATAATGCCTCTTTGGTTTCTTTAGAAACTACTAATTTTCCACTAACTGCAGCTCGTTCTCTTAACAATTCTGGCCAGTGTTCTGTTTCACTCCAAAGCACTTCTTTTAATTCCTTTAACGCTTTAGGGTTGTACAAACTTAAGTTTTTAACAAATTCAATTGCCATTGTATCTAACTCTTTTAAAGAACTGCAAATTTTAAAATACAAACCTGTTTGAAATGCCCAATCTGCGGTTTTCCATGCCGTAGGATTTAACGTTAGTTCTGTAAAACTTGCCAATCCTATTTTTCTAGATACAGCAGGCTCTATCACAAAAGGTCCAATCCCAATGCTTAATTCCGATAATTTTATACTCGCACGTTCTGTCGCAAAAACATAGTCACTAGCGGCTGCAATGCCTACTCCTCCTCCAACAGTTTTTCCTTGTACAGAAGTTATGACTATTTTACTACAATCTCTTATGGCGTTAATTACATTGGCAAAACCCATAAAAAAATGGGTTCCTACATCTACATCTTCAATCGCCAAAAGCTCATCAAAAGAGGCTCCTGCACAAAACGCTTTTTCTCCAGCACTTTTTAAATGAATTACATGTATTTTGCTATTTTCTCCACAACTTAAAATAGCGTTTGTTAATTTTTGTAACTGAACACTGTTTAAAGAGTTGCTGGCAACACTGTAAAATTCTATGGTAGCAATCCCATTTTCTATATGGGTATTTACATAAGTAGACTCCGTCATTGTTTTCTATTTTAAAAAATTGGACTTCAGAAGTTTTACAAATCTAAAACGCAAAAGTAAGGCTCTTACCAACATCCAAACAAAAAAAGCCATCCAAATTGCAAAGATTTTAAAACCAAAATAATCTAAAATAAATAAAGTAGGTACAAAACCTAAAAAAGTTGCTATTAATTGTGTATTTCTAAGGGTTACAGCCTCTGCCATTCCTTTAAAAACATCATCGTACACAAAGGCCACCGCATTTAAAGGCTGCATGAACAGCACCATCCAAAAAAAAGTGTTAAATGTTTTAATTACTTGAGTGTCTTGCGTAAAAACAGTCCCTACATATGGGTAGATAGCAAAGAAAACAACGGCTAACACTACAGAAACTACCAAAGCATACTTTGTAATGGTTTGTACCAAAAGCGTTAAATCTTTAACATTCTTTTCCCCTTTTAATTTCCCCGAGATAATGGCAGAAACACTCGCATAACCGTCTATAAAAAAAGCAAAAAACAACCATATTTGAAAGGCAATGGTAAATGCAGCAATGTAATTACTTCCATACTTGGTTGCATAGGCATTCGCTAAAATTAAACTTGTATTTAAGGCAATGGTTCTTACCAACATGTTTAGGCTAATACCCAACGTTCTTTTTAATTCTGGATGAATTTTAACATCGATTTTTAAACGGAAAGGTGTTTTGATGAATAACAACACTACCGATAATACAAACATAACCACCTGAGCTATAAAACTTGCCCAAGCAGCTCCCTCCACTTCCATAGCAGGAATTAAGGTATCTATACCGTACACCAAAACTACATCTAACACAATATTTAACAGAGCTCCCACGGCACTAATTACCATCGGCCAAAAAGTATTTTGGAGTCCTCTAAAAATTGAAAATACCGAAACGGTAAACAACAAAAAAGGAAACCCTAAGGCTCTAATTCTGTAATAAGATGCCGTGTATTGCAACAACAAACCGTTTGCATTGTACAGTTTAAATATTTCGAGTGTTAAACCGTAGGTAATTAAATAAATAACACAACCCAAGACAACATTAATTCCTATCATTTGGGCAGGCAAGCCTATAATTTTGTCTAGTTTATTTTTACCTAAGTATTCTGCTACCAAAGCAGCAATGGCTACTTTACTTTGCGTAAAAATCCATCCTAAAGTAGCAATAAAAGAACCTGCAATACCTACGGCAGCCAAGGCTTCTGTAGCATTTAAATCTATATTACCTACAATGGCCGTATCTGTTAACGATAAAATGGGCTCTATAATTCCAGAAATAATGGCTGGAATGGCAATACTGTTAATGTATTTAAAAGAGAATTTACGACTGCTCATGAATAAACGCAATAGATTTTGCCACTACTTTTTGTAAATCTACCGGCATTTCTTTTTCTGTATAAGGTTGAGAGCATCCCAAAGCATGATTCATACCTTTAACCACATACAATTCACTATTCGGGTTCCACTGATGTGTGTTTTTAGACTCTTGCAATTTTACCACCACATCATCGTCTCCATGAATCAATAAATGGTTTGCCTTTAAACGTTTTACAGCACTCTGAATGTGAAAACGTTCTTTATTTTGAATAAAATCTTTGTAAAAAGAAATATAATGTGGCATTTTTTGTTTTGTTCGAGCATTCTTAACATAAGCAACTCTTCTTACTTTCCACCAAAACAACTTAAAACCTGTAGGAAAACGAACTTCAAAATCAGAAACTCCAGCCCAAGAAATTATGTTTTTAATTCTTGCATCTTCAGAAGCTTTTAACGTGGCAATTCCTCCTCCTCTGGAATGACCTATTAGCGTTATGTTTTCTGTATCCATCTCAGAAATTAAGGTATCGTGCTGCAATACAAAATCTATCACAGATGTTACGTCGTCTAACTCTTTGGTAAATGTATTTTCCCCAAAGGCTTTTAAATCTGGAAAATCAATAGGTTGTGCTACCGTACCTCCATTGTGTGAGAAACTAAATTTTACAAACACAAATCCTTGTTTGGCAAACTCCGTAGCCATTAAATTCCAAGCTCCCCAATCTTTGTAACCTTTATATCCATGACAAAAAAACACCAAGGGTTTTTTATGACCATCCTTTGTGAAATGAATATCTGTTAAAATAGGTTTCTGATGTTTTCCTGGGACTTGTATGTTTTTATAAATCATTAAGCTTCTAATTTGTATGGATTTTCCAAATTTTCTATAAAAGTACGTTTGTTATCTAAAATCTCATCAATTAAGTTACACAAACTCTGTTTAAACGTAGCAATACTCTCTTCGGTAATCTGATATTTTTTTTGATAACTACTCTTCGCCAAATTCATCGCCAAAAAACCTGATTTAAAATTTTTAAACGAATAAATTCCTGTTTGAAGTGGATGCTTTGAAACTTCAAAATTTTCTGTTTCTGTGTACAACAGCACATAGGTCATTACCTGTACTATTTTATGATATTTGTAGTCTAACGTAGCTACAGACAAATCTTCTAAACACAAATCTTTGGCTACCACATTTCCTGTTTTATAATCTACAATTCTTCGTACACCATCTACCTCATCAACTCTATCTATTTTACCTCTTAACTTAATAACATGACCTGCCGGTGTTACCAGAGACAAACTACATGCTTTTTCTAAATCTTTTACAATAATTTCTTTTCCAGCCTTTACTTCCTCCAACTCTTTATTTAAAAAGTTGATTACAAACTGATTTGCAACTTCGTTAATTAATTTGTTTTTTCCTCTAGTAACATCTCCTTCTTTAAAATATTCTTTAAATTTTAAAGCGACCATGCTCTTTGCTTCCGACTTCATCCATTTGATATCATCCTCTACCAAAATTTTATTCACAAAAGGCTGATACAAAAACTCTAAAGCATCGTGCACAATGGTTCCAAACGTATTGTGAGCCACCTCTTCTTCCACCACATCGGTATCTCTTATTTTTAACACCATCTTTTTATAGAATACCAAAGGATCGTTCATATAATCGGTAATTCTACTTGGCGAAACTCCTTTTTTAAAGTACATTGTAAGTACCTCCATCACCTGTTGAGTTTTTGCCACTTCTTTAGCTTTAACTACTGTTTTTGCTACAGGAACTACCACGTTTTTATGAACCACATCTTGTTCTTTATCTACCATTAATTGTGTTAAAAACCGACTCATTTCTCCTCCTCCAAACTCATCGGCCTTGGTATTGTAAATTAAATAGATGTTTTCGGCTCTTTGGATTAATCGATAAAAGTGATACGAGAAAATAGCATCTTTTGCCAAATAAGTAGGCATGTTAAATTGTTTTTTTACTTCAAAAGAAATAAAAGAACGTTCTGTTTTTCCGGAAGGCAATACCCCTTCGTTTACCGATGTTAAAATAACGTTCTTAAAATCTAAGCAACGTGTTTCTAACACCCCCATTAATTGCATTCCTTCTAAAGCTTCTCCCTTAAAATCTACCGATTCTAAAGGCAATAGCTTTTTAAATATTTTGTATAATACTTTAAGGGTAGTGATATAATGATACGTAGTGTTTAAGTTGTTAATTTCCTGAAATACTTTTCGATAACCTTCTACATACAACAAATCAATTCCCTCTAATTTTTGATGTAGTAAACTGATAAATTTGATGATTTGCAATAAAAACTTCTCAATATAAGTACAACTTAAAAATAACTCAGAAATAGCATCATCAATACCCTGTGTTTTAAAAAAATGAATGATGGTTTCTTGCGACAGAAACACTAAATTTTGTGAAGTGATGCTATTGATAATAACCTGATTGTTATTTTCTGTAACCTTAGTAATGTAGGGATGCCTTAAAAAAGAAAGTACGTCTTTGTAATAAAAGGCTTGTTTCCCTAATTTTTCTTTATTTAAGTGTAAATCAAACAAGGATTGAAACAATCCTGAAAGAGGAATATTACTCAACGCATACCCCATGGTAATATTTACTTTGTTTACTGTGTTAGGAATAGAATTTAACACCACAGGCAACAACGATTCTTCTGCCAACACAAAAGCTGTGTCTTTAGGATTAATTTTAGTCGTTAAAAAAGAGGTAGCCGCTTTGATTCCTGTTACGTTTAAAGGAGCTCCTAAAATTTGAATGTTTTTTTGATTGCCAAAGTACTGGTTTACAAAATTTTTCCTTTCGGGTTTTTCTAAGCAATCCCAATTCTTAAAAAAATCTCTAATAAAAGATCCAGCCTCGTGTTTTCCCTGTAAATAATAAGCATCTACATCCCAATAAATTTGATTTTTATCGTTTGCCAAAAACGTTTTAAATATTTGTTCTTCTGCTTTATTTAAGGCGTTAAAACCAATAAAACAAAACACCTCTTTTGAATGATTTTGAAGATATGCTTTACATTTTTGATACGCTTCTCTATAAATTAATCCTTGATAAGCCGATTTTTTAGACAACAAAACCTGCTTCAACTTTTTATAGTATGTGTACAAGTCTTTTACAAAACTCATATAATGTACCATTGTATCGGTTTCTTGATCTTGAGATGGATTCCAGTCTTTAATATTCTGAATATCTGTTAAATATTCAAAAATTTCTTTAGGATTGACCAAGTGTCGATCAATTTCATTAAAATCTTGAATCACAATGGTTGCCCAACCCATAAATCGTTCAAAAGTATCGGGAGTTTCCCCTTTAAATTCTTGCTGATAAATGCTAAAAAATTCAAACACCAACGAAACTTGATCTAAACTTTCCAAACCAGAAAGTTCTTTAATAAAATTTTCGATGCTTATAATTTTAGGCAAAAATGAAATAGTACCTTTTAACGCATCTTTTAACGATTTTTTTAAATGAATGCCTGCCCTTTCACTAGGCACAATGCAAATTGTATCTTTTAAATTAGAGTTTTCGTGCACAATAGCACGAGCCGTTTGTTGTAAAAAAGTTTCCATAAATATCATTAAAAAAGCCGTCCCTTAAAGGAACGGCTTTTTGTAAAAAGGATAAAAAATAAACGAATTATTTTTCAATTGCTTTTAATACAACTCTTCTATTTTCTGCTCTACCAGCACGTGTTTTGTTAGAGGCAATGGGTTGCGTTTCTCCGTAACCTACTGCATGTAAACGAGATTTATCAATTCCATGAGATCCTAAATAATCTACCACCGCTTGTGCTCTTTTTTGAGACAATACTAAGTTTTTAGCATCGTTTCCTGCACTATCAGAATGTCCTTCAACATCAAACTTTACTCCTTCAAATTCTTTCATTACCGCTGCAACTGCATCTAAGGTTTTTGCAACCCCAGCTTTAAATTCTGATTTACCTGAATTAAACTGAATTGTTTTTGCATAAGAACCTAACTTTGCTTTTGCTTCTTCTGTTAGTACCACAGGACATCCGTTGTTTGTCTTTGGTCCTTTTTGTTGAATACACTTATCTACATTATCCGTAACACCATCGTTATCTGTATCTAGCCAAGGACATCCGTTGTTTTCTTTTGGCCCTAATTGAGATGGACATTTATCTACATTATCAGCAACTCCATCGTTATCCGTGTCTGGGCAACCGTTAAATGTACCTGCTTTATTCGGACATTTATCTTTACTATCTATTACTCCATCCTTATCTGTATCTGGACATCCGTTTGTTTCTTTACTTCCTGCCAATTCAGGACAAGCATCATCTTTGTCTGCAATTCCATCTCCATCAATATCAGGACATCCTTGTAATTCTTTTTTTCCTGCTATTTGTGGACATATATCTTTTTTATCTGTAATACCATCTTTGTCAGTATCTTTTGCTCCAAATCGAATAATTAAAGAAATAGAATGTTGAAAATGTTGTTGACCAATGTACTGAGCATTCCCCCATTTAGAATTGGTATCTCCAAAGACATCACTATTTTTATAAGAAGATTCAAAATTTAATCCTACAGACTCATTCAACCAAGTATTAAAACCTAAAGACGGAACTACTACCGCAGCAAAATCATCTTCTACCCAAGCTCCTCCTACTCCAAACTTTACATAAGGATCAAACCAACCTGTTTGTCCAAATAAATTATTTAAATCATATCTAGCTCCAAAGTCTAAAGAATAGTACGTTCTTTCTTCTACATCTCCACTTCCTATTTTATCTAAAGAATTAATGGCTCCTGCTACGTCTACCGTAAATCCTTTGTCCAAATATCGGGCTACAGACAATCTTGAAAACACAGGAAGTGTATTAAAATCTTCTGTTCCTAAATAATCTTTTATTTGACCTCCAAAATCTGAAGTTCCATGTACAGCAACATCTACTATATTAATTCCTACTCCAATAGTCCATGGATTGTCTTTATCTTGAGCTGTAACCTGAAAAGCAGCACACACTCCTAACGCAAAGAATGATAACTGTTTTTTAAAATTTTTCATATCTGTCTTGTTTTTTATTTTGAAACAAATATATAAAACTAACACACATCAACTATTTTTTAACACTAAAAAACATGTGAAAATCACATACTTTTTATCAGGAAACTTTCTCAACAAACACTTTTAAATCACAGTATATCAGTATTTTTACCATCACTACAAATCCCATGTTGGTAAGAATATTTGCATAATTGTTTATCTGTAACCTGTGTTGTTCGTTGGGTTTTCCTGTTTTGTAATCTAACACAGACACATAGTTTCCATGAAATACAATTCTATCCATTACATTCATTTCTCCGCTGTGGGTTACAAAAGCTCTTTCGTTATATACTTCTAAATTCTTCTCGTAATATTCTCTTAATTCTGGATGGTTTAACACCTTTTCTATACATTTTTTTGCAAACTGTGCATTTTTATTGCTAAAACCTTGTTGGTCTATAAACATGTAAGCTTTTTCTACATCGTCTTTAGAAATTACTTTCTCAAAAGCCTGATGGAGTACCGTTCCAAAATGTCTAGACTCATCATAAGATGCATCTCCTTGCACCACATGTATTTCGTTGTCTTTTTTATCTACACTCACAAAAGTATTTAGTATAAAAGCATCCTTGGTTTCTTTTGCTTTTGACCATCGTTTCGGTTCTCCTAACTCATATACTCCTTCTACTCCTTTTTCTTGAATATAGTTTTTAAAATAATCCGAATAATTTTTTAAACTTGGTGTTTTGCTTTCTTTAGTATCGCTTAATACATACAATTGTTCTTCTGCCCTTGTTAAAGCCACATACAGTAAATTAAAATTATCTAACTGCGTTTCTTTACTAACGTTGTCTAACAATTCCTCGCCCTGTGCTCCGTACATTCCTAATTTGCTAGAAGCGTTTATTTTAAAACTATCAAAATTATTAAATAGGGTATTTTCTTGTGTACGATACCAAATACTTTCTCTGGCAATGTCTTCGGTATTTAAATCGAAAGGAAAAATAACTACCGGAAATTCCAAACCTTTAGATTTGTGTATCGTCATAATTTGAACGGCTTGACTACTAGCTGCTACCTCTACTTTTAGGGTATTCTTTTTCTGATCCCAGTAAGCAATAAAAGCTTGTAATCCTCCCGCTTCTTTTAACTGAAACTGCAATGCAAAATCTAAAAACGCTTGTACAAACACGTCTGTTTTATCGGTAAGTTTAAAACTACGTATCATCAACTCTATTCCATCGTATAAAGACTGTGAGAAAAATGCAGATAACGAGAAATCTATTTCTAAATACTCCAACAATTCATCCACTTGTTGATAAGCCAAACAAGTCACGTAAAAATCATTTTCATCTATATCAATGGCCAAATGGCTATATAAAAAATGGAGCACTTCTAACAATACTTCTTTATCTAAAGGATTTTCTATCCATTTTAAAAGAAATACGTAGAATTTAACCAATGCATTGTTTTTTAACAACAAACTATCTGGAGAGACCACTTCAATTCCTTGCGTAGCCAAATAATTTGCAATGGTAATACCGTCTTTGGTTTTTCTGGTTAACACACAAATATCTCCTTTCGCAAAACCTTGTGCTTCTAAATTAGAAATTAATTGATGTACTTTATGTGGATAATGCTCCTCTGCCTTAAAATCATCTTCTCTAGTATGCACTTCTAAATACACATACCCTCCTTCTTTTGCATTTGTTTTTTGATGCTTTTCTTTCTCATAAATTTCTTGATACGAAGCATCTTTTAAAAAGGTAGAGAGGTAATAAAAAAAGTCGTTGTTAAACTGAATGATATTGCTGTAACTTCTATAATTTGTACCTAAGGTAATGACTTGTTTTTCTGTAAAAAACGAAGAAGTATCCTCTGCATCGGATAAAGCGACAAACTGCGAGGCTTTTCCACCTCTCCATCTATATATAGATTGTTTGGCATCCCCCACCAATAGCAACCCTCCATTTCCTTGAGATAATGCATTGTCTACCAAAGGGATTAAATTTTTCCATTGCAACTCAGAGGTATCTTGCATTTCATCAATAAAAAAATACTGATATTTTTCTCCTAAACGTTCGTAAATAAAAGGAACAGGCTCATCTTTAATTTTATCACTAATAAATCGATTAAATTCTGCGTTTAATCTAAAATTGTTTTCTTCTTTTAAAAACGTAAATTCTTTATGGATGTAACTTAAAACAGCCAAAGGAACTAAAGATTTTAAAATTCTTTTCACCAAAAAATAATTCCCAAAATGATCTTGAATGAGCTTTTTAGAAAGTTCAAATAACGGATACAAATCATCTTTAATTAAATCTATTTTTTCTCTATCCGCTAATTTTATAGGATCTTTAGGTTTGACTTTGGCATAAAAACTATCGGTATCAAAACATTTTTGAACGGTTTTAATTGCAATTTCTTCTTCTTTTACATGCCATGTAGCTACTAACTTTTTAAAATAATTAGGTACCGCACTAGATGTAAAAGAAGTATGGGTAATATCGTGCTCATCAATTAGCAACAAAGCTTGTTCTCCTATTTGTTGAAAAGCCTGTTCTGTGGTTACTAAATAATTTTTTAGTTTTTTTTCTAATGCCTGAAAATCTTTAAGATCGGTATTGATTAATTTGGCGACTTCTACTTCATTTTCTTCATTTAACAACAATTTAGACACTTCAAAAAGTGAATCGCTAATATTCCAAGATTTGTCATCGTTTACCTGATGTAAGGCATAATTTACCAATACACTCGTTAATTCTTTGTCCTCTCCTATTTTTGCTACCAGTAAATCTATGGTTTCTTCTAATAAAGGAACAGCATCCATTTTAACTTCAAAATCTAAAGGCAATCCTAAGTCTAAAGAAAAGGTTCTTATTAGTTTATGCGTAAAACTATCAATGGTAATAATGTTAAAACTTGCATAATTGTGCAAAATGGTAGACAGTACTTTTTGTGCTTTGATTTGAACTTCTTTAGGTTCCAATGTTGTTTCTTTAAGCACATCGTCTATAATAGCATTCGATTTGTTTTTAGCAGCATCTCTTAACGTATTTAACACACGCTGTTTCATTTCCGAAGCAGCTTTGTTGGTAAACGTAATGGCTAATATTTTTTGAAACTCAAACTCACCAGAGGTCAGCACAATTTTTAAATATTCTTTTACCAGTGTAAATGTTTTACCACTTCCTGCAGAGGCATTGTAAACTTTAAAAAAACTTGTTGAATCCATAGCATAAAAAAAGAGATGGTCTAAAGTAAACAATCTCTTTTAATTAAAATGCGAAACTGCATTTACACTTTGCTAACCAAGTTTACTTTTTTAATGTTTTTCTCAAAAGTATCAAAATCTACCTGCTGTTGTACCAATGCTACAGCTTCTTTTACTACTTCTTGATGTGTTTGTATAGGGAAACCAATTCCAATCGCCAATTTCTCTAACAAGGTAACGGATAAATCTAAAGTATCCTTATCTACCAACATTACATTTACGAGTGTAAACAATCGTTCTATTCTTTCTTGGTAATTAGAAGGCGGATTCATAGGGTATAACTCGGGCTTTCTAATAATACTTCTGTAAGCCAAATCGTTTATATTCAATTGTTTTTTAATCTTTTTTATCAATCGAATCTTGTCTCTATTTAGCTTTCCGTTAGACTTTGCTATCTTAACAATATTTGCTAAATGACCTCTATTTTTCTTTTGAGTTCCGCTTAAAAAAATATTTAAAATTGACATAGGCTTTCTGTTTTAAGGGTTTCTACTAAAGTTAGCATTTTCCTATTAACTATACAAGCCTGAGTATCAGCAAAAAGTTACCCTCTAAATAAAAAGAAGTTTTGTTTCATCCCTTCTAACTCCGAATTTTTATTATCAGAAATATACGAAAGTGCTTTGTTCGTAAAATCAACTCCCTTTTTGGTTAAACTAATAATATGGTGTTGTTCTACAATCATGTTGTTCTGAAACGCTAATTTCAACACCTTTTTTGCCAAACGAGGGCTCCAATTAATATGTTCTTGCAAATGATTTTTGTTTCGTTCTTTTTCCTCATCATGATTGGCCAAATGCAACATAAAAACCAACATAGCTACCTCTACCTTTTGTTGTTTTGTTTTGTACCATTGAGAAATATAACCCTTGTTTGGAGCAAATAAATAAATTATAAAAAATACCAATCCTAAAACCGTAGCAATGGTTCCTGCAATAGAAGCATCTAAAAAATGAGCTATCCAATAGCCTGTAATAGATGCCAACACGCTTAACAACGCAGCATAAATTAACATTTTCTTTAAATTATTGGTTAGCAAATACACACAAGCAGCAGGAACAATCATAAAAGCAACTACTAAAATAGCTCCAATGGCATCAAAAGCCCCTACGGTGGTTACCGATGAGACTGTCATTAATCCATAATGAATTCCTACGGGAGTAAAACCTAAAGAAGCCGCCAAACCTGCATCAAACGTAGCAATTTTTAACTCTTTAAAAAACAGAAACAACAAGCTAATACTCACCAGTAAAATACTCCCAATCATCCATAAAGATTTAGGACCCAAATCTATGCCTTGGTACGTCCATCTATCAAAAGGAGCAAAAGCTACCTCTCCTAACAAAACAGCATCTACATCTAAATGCACATCTCCCGCGTTTCTGGCAATTAAAATTACCCCCAAGCTAAACAACGAAGGAAACACCAAGCCTATGGCCGTATCTTCTTTTACCAAACCGGTTTTTTGAATGTATTCTACTAATACCACCGTTAACACTCCGGTTAAGGTAGCCATCAATATTAACAAAGGAGAAGCCAAGTCTTGTGTGATAAAAAACCCCAATACAATTCCAGGTAAAATAGAATGACTTATCGCATCGCTAATCAAAGCCATTTTTCTAAGTACTAAAAACACCCCAGGTATGGCACAAGCCACAGCTACCAAACTTAAAATCATCTGTATTTCTAACTGTGCACTTGTCATTATTGGTGAGTATATAAATTTTTAGCCGTATGAAATCCTTTTTTTGTTAAAGACCAATCACTTTTATTCAACAAAATTAAATCCTCTGCTTGCAATCTCTTTAAACTCTTTTTGGTGTATCCCTGAAAATTGTTTAACAATTGAATTTTATGAGGATGCGAAACATTTTCGTGATCTTTTACCAAATTGTACATAAACAATAACGTTTTCATCAACTTTAAATCGTTTCTGTTTTTCCAAAGTTTTATTTGTTTAAACAACAAACCTCTAATAGGAGAAAACACAAAAGACACCACTACAAACAACGTAGCAATTAAAACAATTACAGGCCCGGTAGACAAATTGTTAGCACTTGCACTTACGGCCGTTCCTAACACGCCAGAAACAGCACCAAACATCCCTGCTAAAAACACCATTTTTGCCAAGCTGTTCGTCCATTGCCTAGCAGCAGCAGCAGGAGCCAACAACATGGCACTCATTAACACCACTCCTACCGTTTGCAAACCCATTACAATAGCAATTACAATAAAAGACGTAATTAATGTATCTATAAATTTTACATGAAACCCTAATGTTTTGGTATAATCAGCATCAAACAATACCATTTTAAACTCCTTCCAAAACAACAAAACCACTAGCAAAGAAACCCCTGCAATGGCAGACATCAACCAAACATCACTTGCTAATAACGTAGCTGCCTGACCAAACAAATACTTTTCTAAACCCGATTGATTGGCATTGGGCAATTTTTGAATATAGGTTAACAACAACATTCCAAAACCAAAAAAAGTAGACAATACAATCCCTAAAGCCGTATCCGATTTTAAATGCGTTTTAGAAATAATTCCCTTAATAAACACCGCACTTACCAAACCACTACACAAAGCCCCTAACAACAAACCATTGTTGTTTTTTACTCCCAACACCAAAAACACAATGGCAATTCCTGGCAGCGAAGCATGAGAAATAGCATCGCCCAACAAACTCTGTTTTCTAAGCACTGCAAAACTCCCCAACATACCACACAAAGCCCCTAAAACAGCCGTTCCTAGTGTAATAATTTGCAAGGTGTAATCCGACACCAATAAATCTATATATTCTTTCATCACAACGTTCCTTCTGCAATACTTGCCTTGTAATTTATTCCGTAAGTCTTGGTTAAATTATCATCATTAAAAATATCTGCCACAGGGCCTGTAGCAATTTTTTTCACGTTTAAAAACGTTACCCAATCAAAATACTCGGGTACGGTTTGCAAATCATGATGCACCACAATTACCGTTTTTCCTGCCTTTCTAAGCTCTTTTAATATCTGAATAATTGCTTTTTCCGTAGTAGCATCTACTCCCTGAAAAGGCTCATCCATAAAATAAATAGCCGCATTTTGCACCAGAGCTCTTGCCAAAAAAATACGTTGCTGTTGTCCTCCAGACAACTGAGAAATTTGTCGATTCTGGAAAGACAACATCCCTACCTTTTCCAAAGCCTCCAAAGCCTGTTTTTTCTGTGCACTTCCAGGCCTTTTTATCCAACCCAAAGCACCGTAGGTCCCCATCATTACCACATCCAAAGCCGTGGTAGGAAAATCCCAATCCACACTCCCTTTCTGTGGCACATAAGCCACCAAGTCGCGTTGTTTTTTATACGGTTTTCCGTACACTGTTACACTCCCTGCCAAAGGTTTTATAATGTCTAAAATAGATTTTAACAAGGTAGATTTTCCCGCCCCATTAGGCCCTACAATAGCCATTAACACTCCTTCCGGAATTTGCAAATCAATATCCCAAAGTACAGGCTTGTAATTATAAGCCACCGTTAAATCATCAATCGCAATGGCAATTTTAGCTTCCATATTTTATCTTTCTTTTTAGGGTGTTCCCCTATCGGGTCGTGCTTTCCTTACTCGCTTTTTTCGTACCTCAAAAGAGCTCAAACAAACACGTCAATCACTAACACATTTTTATATTTATAAATGCCATCTAAATTCATCATTTTTATTTATTATCAAAACTCAACGATCATCCGAAGAAAATTATTTTAGAGTTTCAAATAAATATTAATCAGACCCCTTGTCCATTTAGAATTTGATACGTCCGATTGAGTGGATTTTGCCATGATAATGAGCAAAATTTGTATCGAAATCTAGTTCTCGATATAACTTTTTCTTCCTTTCCTCAGAAAAAATCACTCGAACTGACTCTAAGGTTTCATTTTTTATCCTAAATGTACAACGAGTTAATAAAACAATGATTTGCCTATACGCAGTGTCCCACAGGTCATTGTCATAGGCTTTATTGTTCGCAGTTTCTTTTCATTTTATCCATGAATACTGTTTTATTTCTTTCCTGTTTCCATTTTTAACAATGGAATCTATATTATTTGTCCATTGATAATTTGAATTTTCAACTCGATATAAAATTGTTTGCCCTATTCGTATCTCATTAATCATTTCAACCATATCATTGAAAGCATCTTCGATATCTTTTACTTCATAACATGAAATATGAGTATGAATATCAGTATTTCCATCTGGAGCTTCAACACCTAATGTGATTTCGGAATTATAAGTAGCAATCCAAATTGAAAATTCATTTGAGGGATTTCTCAAATCACAATCAAAAGAACCATCTTCTTTATATGCTATGGTTGAACAAAATTCAGGTAGCCGTTCCATCAATAACTCCTTAATTAATTCAGAAAAATGTTCTTGGTTGATCATCTGTCCTTTTTTCAATTACACACAACTTATTTTAACGCATCCACAATAGTATTCACATTACTACGAAACATACCTACATAGGTACCAGTTTCTTCTAAAGGACTCCCTAAAGCATCCGAAAATAACTCTCCACCAATAGCAACCTTACTTCCTTTAGAAGCTACAGCCGCTTGCAAAGCTTCTACCGTTCTTTTTGGCACCGAACTTTCCACAAAAATAGCCTTTACCTTGTTTTCTATAATAAAATTAGAAATACGTTGTACATCTTTTACACCTGCCTCTGTGGCGGTAGACAACCCTTGCAAACCTACCACGTTAAACTTAAATTCTTTTCCAAAATAAGAAAACGCATCGTGAGCCGTTACCAATATTCGCTGCTCTATAGGCAACTCTTCTACTTTTGTTTTTAATTCAACTTCCAAACGAATTAATGCTGCTAAATACGCATTCCCTTTTTCCTGAAAATACGCAGCATGTTGGGGTTGTAACTTACCTAATTCCGCTACCAATTTTAAGGTAATGGTTTTCCAATTTTTAATAGAAAACCAAATATGAGGATCGTGAGCACTTGCAAAAGCCTCTGAATGAATTACTTGTTCTTTGGGTAAAAAATCACCTAAAGCCAAAGTCGTTTTACCAATGCTGTTCATTTTTTCAAAAACTTCCACCAACTTTCCCTCTAAATGCAAACCGTTGTAAACAATTAAATCTGCTTTAGAAAGTTTGGTTAAATCGCCCGCAGACGCTTTGTACAAATGAGGATCTACTCCAGCTCCCATCATTCCCTTCACCGCTACTTTATCTCCCCCAATGGTTTTTACCAAATCTGTAATCATGGTGGTTGTGGTGACAATCGTATACACTTCATTGTTGTTTTTTGCAGGTTTACACCCTATACATACCATTGTAAAAACAAACGCTATTATTTTTTTCATGTGATTTTTAAATTTTATTTACATACAAATTGCTAGAAATTTGTTGAGAAATGGATATTTTTTGTCCATCTACTAACAACAGCATAGAATGATCAAAATCCTCTTTATGCAAGACTTTAATTTCTGCTCCTAACGTAATATTGGCATTGTCCAAATACTTTAAAAAAGCACTCGAACTATCTTTAACCCCTACTATTTTACGGGTTTCATTTTCTTGTAATAACGAAAGTAAAGTACAGTCTCTTTTTACTACGTTTCCATCTCCGTCAGGAATAGGATCTCCATGTGGATCGTACCTCGGAAAATCCAAAAATGCATCCAAACCATCTGTTAACTTTACCGATTTTACATGCTCTAATTGCTCTGCTACCTCGTGTACCTCATCCCATTTAAATCCTAAATGACGTACTAAAAACACTTCCCACAATCGGTGTTTACGAATTACACGTATAGCAATATTTTTTCCATCCGTAGTTAAAGAAACTCCTTGGTATTTCACATAGTCTACCAACCCTTTGTCTGCCAGTTTTTTAATCATATCTGTAACGGACGAGGCTTTGGTCGCTAATTTTTCTGCAATTTTATTGGTACTTACAGCTTTATTAGCCACCATAAACAATGTGTAAATAGCTTTTAAATAATTTTCTTCTGTTTGCGATAAGTCAAATTCCATAACTACAAACATACAAATAATAATTTCAA
>CALHCC010000130.1 GCA_937930675.1 uncultured Flavobacteriaceae bacterium | reverse complement strand
AAGAGATTTTGTAACGCCCGAAGATATTAAACAAATGGCCGTGCCTGTATTACAACACAGAGTAATTGTAACCCCAGAAAGAGAAATGGAAGGAATTACCGCAACACAAATTATTAAAGAAAGTATTCAAACTACAGAAATCCCTAGTTAATTAATGCCACAAAATCGCAATACTATTTTTCAATAAATTAAAGCATTTTACAAAAGCTTTTATCTAAACACGTTTTTGTTTTATTGTATGGGAGGGCTTATTTGCCTTTTCGTGATTAGTTTTTTTGTAGCTCCTTTGTATAACCTTACACTCTTTTTATTGATTGTAAGCATGGGAATATTATTGGTCGACTTTTTTTTGCTTTACCGAACCTCTAAAGGAATAGAAGCTTCTAGAAAATTACCCGAAAAATTTTCTAATAGTGATGCGAACAACATCTCCATCCAACTTAAAAACAATTATGGTTTTGATGTTTTTTTAGAAATTGTAGAAGAGCTCCCAGAACAGTTTCAAAAAAGAGATTTTAGTATTACTACGCAGTTAACATCGTTCCAAAGCAACACCGTTCATTATTCCCTAAAACCCTTACAAAGGGGAGCATATCATTTTGGACACACCCTCGTTTTTGTGCGTACAAAACTTAATTTTGTAACCAAACGTTATGTATTAAACAAAGAGAGCAAGGTAAAAACCTACCCGTCGTTTTTAAAATTAAAACAGTTCGATTTAAAAACCATTAACAGTCTTTCTAATATACACGGTATTAAAAAAGTAAGACGTATTGGAAATTCTTTTGAGTTTGAACAAATTAAAGAATACGTACAAGGGGATAATATTAGAGCTATTAATTGGAAAGCTACGGCTAAGAAAAATCAATTAATGGTCAATCAGTTTACAGACGAAAAAGCTCAAAATATTTATCTTTTAATAGACAAAGGTAGAACCATGAAGATGCCTTTTGAAGAATTAAGCTTGCTAGACTATGCTATTAATTCTTCTCTAATTTTAAGCAATGTCATCTTACAAAAACAAGACAAAGTAGGTTTGTTTTCTTTTTCTAAAAACATTAACAATTATGTGGCTTGCGAAAAAAGAAATCATCAATTAGGGATTATTTTAGAAGCTCTCTACAATATTGATACGAATTACGAAGAAACCGACTACAGCAAACTATACGGTGCCGCAAAACAATACATAAAACAACGTAGTTTACTTATTCTTTTTTCTAATTTTGATAGCATAGATGCTCTGGATAGACAACTAAAATATTTAAGAGCCATCAACAAACATCACTTGCTAATGGTGGTGTTTTTTAAGAATACTGAAATTTTAAAACTCACACAAGAAACTCCTAAAAACCAACACGAGATTGTTAAAAAAGTAGTGGCCGAAAAATTTATGTATGATAAAGAACAAATGGTTTTGGAATTAAGCAAATACGGCATCCACTCTATTTTAACCACTCCAAGAAACTTAACAATCGATAGTATCAATAAATACATAGAAATAAAATCGAAAGGTTTAATTTAAATAACAAATATGAATCCTTTATTACAAAAATTTAACACACCACACCATACCGCTCCTTTTGAACACATTAAAAACGAGCATTACTTACCTGCCTTTAAACAAGCCATTAAAGATGCTAGACAAGAAATAGATACTATTGTTTATAATACCGAAGCACCTACGTTTGTAAACACCATTGAAGCTTTGGAATTTTCTGGACAAACATTGAGCACTATTTCTTCTATATTTTTTAATTTAAATTCGGCAGAAACCAATGACGAAATACAAAAAATCGCCCAAGAAGTTTCTCCTTTATTAACCGAGTTTTCTAACGATGTTAGTTTAAACGAATCCTTGTTTAAAAGAGTAAAAACCGTTTACGAACAAAAAGATCAGTTAAACATAAGCCCTGAAGGTTTGATGCTATTAGAAAAAAAATACAAAGGTTTTTCTAGAAACGGAGCCAATTTAAACGAAACCGACAAAGAAAAGTTACGTACCATAGATACAGAACTTTCTAAACTAGCCCTAACTTTTGGTGAAAACGTATTGGCAGAAACCAATGCTTATGAATTATTAATCACTGAAAAAAACGATTTAATAGGATTACCGGAGGGAGTGATAGAAGCAGCTGCACAAACGGCAAAAAGCAAAGATAAAGAAGGGTGGATGTTTACACTAGACTATCCTAGTTACATTCCTTTTATGACCTATGCAAACAACCGAGCATTACGTAAAGAATTGGCCATTGCAGCAGGAAAAAAAGGATTTCAGAATAACGAATATAATAACGAGAAAATTGTTTTACAGATTGCTACATTAAGAGCACAAAGAGCCGAATTATTAGGCTACAACTCTCATGCACATTTTGTATTAGAAGAGCGTATGGCAGAATCTCCAGAAAATGTAACTCGTTTTTTAAACGATTTACTTGAAAAAGCCAAACCGAAAGCTTTAGAGCAATTTAATCAACTTAAAGATTTTGCCGAGAAAGATGGAATTACCGATTTCCAAAAATGGGACAATGCTTATTACAGTGAAAAACTAAAACAAGAATTATTCTCTTTTGATGAAGAAGCTTTAAAACCTTATTTTCAATTAGAAAACGTTATTCAGGGCTCTTTTGAAATTGCCAAACGCTTGTACGGTCTTTCTTTTAAAGAAGTAACGACTCTTGAAAAATACCATGCGGATGTAAAAACGTATGAAGTAATCAACCAAGAGGGGGATTTTATTGCGGTATATTATGCAGATTTTCACCCAAGAGCTGGAAAAAGAAATGGAGCTTGGAAAACGGGTTACAAAAGCCAGTGGATTAAAGAGGGTGAAAATTCTAGACCTCACATTTCTATTGTTTGCAACTTTACCAAGCCTACAGCTACCAAACCTAGTTTATTAACGTTTAATGAAGTTATTACGTTGTTTCATGAATTTGGACATGCCTTGCATGGTATGTTAGCCAACACTACGTACCCTAGTTTGTCTGGTACTTCTGTTTCTTGGGATTTTGTAGAGTTGCCTAGTCAGGTACTAGAAAACTGGTGTTTTGAAAAAGAGGCTTTGGAATTGTTTGCCAAACATTACCAAACAGGAGATGTAATTCCTATCGAACTCATCCAAAAAATTAAAAACGCTGCCAACTTTTTAGAAGGTTTACAAACATTAAGACAGTTAAGTTTTGGTATCTTAGACATGGCCTGGCACGGGCAAAGCCCGTCTAGTTTTGACAACAACTACGCAAAAAATGTGAAAGAATTTGAAAAAGAGGCTTTTGCAAGCACACAATTGTATCCGGATGTAGCGGAGAATTGTATGAGCACCGCATTTTCTCATATTTTTCAAGGAGGATATTCTGCCGGATATTATTCTTACAAATGGGCAGAGGTATTAGATGCTGATGCTTTTGAATATTTTAAAGAAACTGGAATTTTTAACAAAGAAACCGCTACAAAGTTTAAAGATTTTGTATTGAGCCAAGGAGGAACTCAAAAACCTATGGAACTGTACAAAAAGTTTAGAGGAAAAGAACCTAAACCGGATGCTTTACTAAAAAGAGCAGGATTGCTCTAAAAATTAAAAAAAGCTATTTATCATTTGGATAAATAGCTTTTTTTAAATCAAAAAGAAAATATTTTTTAGTTTTTTAAAGATGCTTTTTTAGCTGATTTTAAGGCTATCTCTCTTTTAAGCTCTTCTATTTTTAATGTGTTTTCTTGTATAACACCTTTGTTTTTTACTATTTGAGATTTATACGATACTTGTTTTTTAGTAATTTTACTAATCTTCTTTAGCGTCTTTACAGAATCGGACGTATGCTCTTCTTTAGACTTGTTTAAAATCACTAGTAAATTATCTCCTTCTTTAATTAAATTATTATTTTTTAAATTTTTCTCATTCAACTTTAAATTGGATTTTTTAAGCTTTGAAATTTCATCGTTAAACTTATCTATTTTAGTTGTATAATACACATGAGAAGATTCTAATAAAAATGCCTCTGCAAACTTCTTTAATTCTCCAAACTCCTTAGGGTACACCTTAGCATCTACATAAATATCATACCCAAAAGCACTTGAAAAACTAATGGAAGAGTTGGTTGCTTTTTGAGTTAATTGCACAATTAGATTTAACCTTTTATCGGATATTGAGTTTACCACTACATCTTCTGTCACTAAAAATACTTTGTCTTTTGTTTTAAAAGACTTTCTTAGTTTTTTCTTTAAAAAAGTACTCCAATGTTTTTTTAAACTTTTAACATCTGTATCCACATCATAAGACAAAGCAGGTCTTAACTTACTCTCATACGTTACTGCAGTGGTATCTGCTAAAATTAAAGGCTCTTGCTGTTTTGTGATTTCTTGAGCACTTAATCCACTCCAAATACCGAAACTTACTAAAATTGCGTTGCGTAAATTTTTCATCATTTTTTTGTTTACTTAATTGTATGACACAAAAAAAAGGAAAAAGTAACAGAGATTCCTTAAAAAAAGAGTTTACTTTTAAAACATCCATTCTCAATCTATAGCCATTATGCGTAATCCATCTAAAAAACACCTGTCTATTGAGCTTCTTTTGTTATTTGTAATATATCCCATCTCTTTAAGTCTTCATGCTATTTCTACATGTATCAAACTTAGCAGCACATTGCTTATTCTTTGCTATCTTATTTTTGTGAGTTATCAATTTAAACTTTTTAAAAGATACAAAACACACAAGCCTATCCATTTTTGGAGAACTACTCTGTATAAACTTATATTGATCGCATTAAGTAGTGGTTTGTATGTATGCTACCTAGACAAAGCCTCACTTTTTAAACCCGTACTTACGCAACCTAAGGTTTGGATTCAGTTTGTACTGATTTATAGTTTTTTATCTGTGGTTCCTCAAGAATTTATTTATCGATCTTTTTATTTTCGTCGTTATCAACCTCTTTTTAAACATCAATTTATTTTTTTGATGCTTAATATTATTGTATTTTCTTTAGCACATATCTTATTTAAAAGTGGATTTATTTTAGGAATTACACTCATCGGAGGAGCTTTGTTTACGTATACTTATCAAAAAACAAAATCTATCCTGTGGGTAAGCATAGAACACGCTATTTACGGTAGTTGGCTGTTTACCATTGGTATGGGTAAAATGTTGGGATTTCCTATATAGATTTATAAAAAAATCAACAAAAACTAAAAAAGCGTTAATTGAATCATTTTAGCTTAGGCTCTTTCACTAGATTCTTTACTTTTGTTTACTTAAAAAACAATTAAAAATGAACAAGTACGATGTAACCGTGATCGGTTCTGGACCTGGAGGATATGTGGCAGCCATACGTTGCGCACAATTAGGATTAAAAACTGCTATTATTGAAAAGTACAGCACCATGGGAGGTACTTGTTTAAATGTAGGATGTATTCCTTCTAAAGCATTATTAGATTCCTCTCATCACTATCATGATGCATTGACTCATTTTGAGAAGCATGGAATTGGTGTAGACAATATTACCTTAGATTTTCCTAAAATGATTGAGCGTAAAGCCGAAGTAGTTTCTCAAACTTCTGCAGGTATCAATTTTTTAATGGACAAAAACAAAATTGATGTTTACGAAGGTCGTGGTGAGTTTTTTGACACTACGCACATTAATATTCATAAAAACGATGGTGCTGTAGAAAAAATTGAATCTGCTAAAACTATTATCGCAACAGGATCTAAGCCTGGCTCTTTACCATTTATCAATATTGATAAAGAAAGGGTAATTACTTCTACCGAAGCTTTAAAATTAAAAGAAGTACCAAAACACTTAATTGTAATTGGTGGTGGAGTTATCGGTTTAGAGTTAGGACAAGTTTACAAACGTTTGGGTGCAGAGGTTTCTGTTATAGAATACATGCCTAAAATTGTACCTGGAATGGATGCCATGTTATCTAAAGAATTGCAAAAATCTTTAAAGAAGCAAGGATTAAAATTCTTTACAAGTCACAAAGTAACTTCTGTAACCAATACTGGAGAAGGTGTAAAAGTGACTGCAGATAACAAAAAAGGAGAAGAAGTAGTTTTTGAAGGTGATTATACTCTAATTTCTGTAGGACGTGTTCCTTTTACCAAAGGATTAGGTTTAAATAATATTGGTATTAAAACCACCGAAAGAGGACAAATAGAAACCAACGAGCATTTACAAACCAATATCGATAATATTTATGCCATTGGTGATGTGGTAAAAGGTGCGATGTTGGCTCACAAAGCAGAAGAAGAAGGAACGCTAGTTGCGGAAATTATTGCAGGTGAAAAACCACATATTAATTACAATTTAATTCCTGGAGTTGTGTACACTTGGCCAGAAGTTGCGGCTGTTGGTAAAACAGAAGAGCAATTAAAAGAAGCTGGGATTGCCTACAAATCTGGTTCTTTTAACATGAGAGCTTTGGGTAGAGCTAGAGCTTCTATGGATATTGATGGACAAGTAAAGGTGTTAGCAGATGCTACTACAGATGAAATTTTAGGGGTACACATGATTGGTGCTCGTGCTGCCGATATGATTGCTGAAGCCGTAGTTGCTATGGAATTTAGAGCTTCTGCAGAAGATGTTTCTAGAATGTCTCATGCACACCCAACGTATACAGAGGCTATTAAAGAAGCTTGTTTGGCTGCCACTGCAGATAGAGCAATACATGCTTAAAGAACAGTTATTAAGACATACTTTACAAACCGCTCTTGTTTACACTTGAGTGGTTTTTTATTTTAAAGTTTTTTAAATAAAATCGAGTACTTTAAGAAACTTAAATACATCTCATTAATTTAAAATCTATCTAAACCTATTTTTATCTAGTTTTAAGAAAACTTAAAATATAGATCATTATGCCTAAGGTAACTTTAGAAAAAGGAAAAACCTATAAATACTGTACTTGTGGTCATTCAGCACAAATGCCTTTTTGTGACAATGCACACGTTACTAAAGGAGGAGGAAAACCTATTGTTTTTACTGCTGAAAAAGATGGAGAAATAGGTATTTGTGGTTGCGGAAAGAGCAAAAACAAGCCTTATTGTGACGGAAGTCATAATTCATAAAAAAACCTTAAATCGTAACGATTTAAGGTTTTTAAAACTAATAATAAAAAATCATTGGTATCTAAAAAAACATTCAGATATCGATAGATTATTGGTTTTGCTCCAACTCGTTTGCTCCATCTAAATCTGCAACAATACTTGGATAACTAACAGGTCTTAAGTTCTCTCCTTGGAAAGGATGTAAAACAATCCAGTCGTACTTAGTAGCTCTTGATCCTGTAGACATTTGTGATGCTATAAATCCATTTTCTAATACAATATTAGGGTTTGTATTAATTGCTACTCCATTTGCCCCTAAAGAAACAGTTCCTGATGCATTTTCTGTAGCAGGCTTTAATTCTATATCATTAAAACCATTTGTAGACAATTCTCCAATATACACAGGTCTATCTCCCTCATCAAAACCATTTTGAACTCCTAATCCTGCTCCTGCTGTAGTTACAAATACAGCAAATCTACTTGCAGTAATATTTGGATGTCTAAAATCTATCAACTCTCCTACATTTGCAAAATCATTCAATCTTATAAAAGTAGCATCATCATAACTTACAATAGAAGCATATCCGTTATCTATTCCTGAAGGATTAGCCACAGCATCGCTATCTGTTCTATCTTCCAGCTTAAATTTATTATATCTAGTAGTTATGTTTTGATCTAATTGATGATCTGCATCTAAATCTGCAACAATACCTGGATAACTTGTAGGTCTTAAGTTTTCTCCTTGAAAAGGATGTAAAACAATCCAGTCATACCAAGAATTTCTAGAACCTGTAGATCTTTGTGCTTTTACATCTCCTTCGCTCGTTAGCTGCACATCTGCACTGTTTCTAACGTTAACGGTTACCCCTCCTAGAGTAACTGTATTTCCTGTTACTTCTTCTGGAGTTAATCTTAATTTCACTTCTCCATTTGCATCTATCGTTCCAATGTAAATAGGTAAATCTCCCTCATCAAAATTTCCTTGCGCACTTAAAGAAGCTCCAGCAGTAGTTAAAAACACTGCAAATTTACTTGCTTCAATATTTGGATGGTTACGATCTATAGGAGCATTTACGTTGTTAAAATCGGTAATATTCAAATAATACCTACCATCTTCATCAGTTCTTTGTATGGTTGCATATCCATTATCTATTCCCGATGGATTGTTAGTCGCCGCATTATCACCTCCTTCAGTTCTGTCTTCTAAAGCAAATTTGTTAAAAACTTGAGTTAATGCTAACGGTTCTTCTACAGGAGAAGCAGGAGGTGTAGCTGTAATATTATTATCGTCGTCTGAACTACAACTTGCCATAGCAGCAGCAAAGGCTAACAATGTCAACCCACTTCTAAATTTTGTGTTTTTGATGAATTTCATTTACTTAAATTTTATATTTCTAAGCAAATCTATTTAATATTTTTAATTACGAAGTTTACAAAAAAGTTCAATTATTGCTAAAAAAAGTTCATTTATAAAATTCTAAACTCTCTAGGACAAACTTTAAATTTTTCTTTAAACACTTTAGAAAAGTATCTGCTATTTTTAAAGCCTAAAAGCTCTGAAACCTCTATAATAGATATATCAGAACTCAATAATATTTCTTTAGCTTCTTGTAATTTTTTTTCTTTAATCCAAACTCCAGGAGTTGTTTGGTATATTTCGGAGAATTTACGCTTAAATTTTGAAATACTCATGTGACACAAAAAAGCCAATTCTTTTATAGAATGTTCTTTCCACTTATGTTCTACCGTATATTTTAATTTGTCATTTTCGTCCTTTAAAACATCCTTAGCACTATTTACATTCATCTTATTGACCTTACTTAAGTAATGTAAAAACTCTTTAGACTTTAAACGAATAAATTCTTCGTCTAACAAAATTTCATCTTGCTCTTCAAACAATACCGATAACGACTCTATATAAAACCTTAAAGATCTGTTAAACGTTAACTTACAAACATCTATTTTACTATTAAAAATAGTAGCAATAGGACTTAGTGATTTTGATAAAAAGTCAATAAAATAATCATTCAGAAAAAAGAGTAATGCATCAAAATGATTGTTTATTGACAAATCTTCAGACATAATATAATTTCCTCTATTTACAATCACCAAATCATTTTCATGCACATACCATACGCTATCTTTTGTAGAAAGCTTCACACGTCCATTTTTAACATACAATAAAAAAGGACGATTAATTTTTAATAAAATATCTTTTATTTCATTACTATCATGAGAGTAGTTTACAAACGTTTTTGTTTCAACATCTACACTTTTAAACTTTCTATTTTGTTCAAAATAAGAAGGGAAAAATATTTGATGATTCCTCATACAATTTGTATTTTTTTTTAAAATTAGTGCATTATCAGTGTTTTAATAGCATCCTGTCTAACTTATACCGTTTAAAAAATAAATTGTCGCACTGTCTAACTCTAAACAAATAAACGAATTTAACAAATGAGTTTGAATTTATTCTGTCGTATAAATTCAAAATGGTATTACATGTTATTTAAGCGAGTACCTCAGCTAAAACCTTTGTATTAAAGAACAAACATTTTTTAGCTAAGAACTATCAAAACATATATAATTTATTAGTCCCTAAACTCCTTAAAAACTTACTGCTATTATTTCAAAAAAAAACTCCAAAACACAATTGTATTTTGGAGTTTAAGTTTTACAAACTAATATTTTACACTAATCCACATTGTCATGTAAAAAAGAGTTGTTTTTTCTAATGGTTAACTCGTTATCTTCGTTTACTTCTACAGAGGTTCTAGATCTATTGTTGGCTTCTTTTTTGTCATGCAATTCCAAACCTAATCTTTTATAAGCAGGTTCTTTTTCAATATCATCTATTAAATCTTCGTTAAAAGCGGTGTTTTTAAATCGATGACTGTATTTTTTAAAGGTGTTTTTTCTTTTTTCTGCACTTTTTTGAAGTTCTGAAATCGTTAAGTTTAAAGGTGAAATTTGTTCTTCTTCATCTATATTGGTCGGCTTTGCTTCTACTGTTTTTAATGTAATTTCCTCAGTCTCTTTTACCTCTTTTTTAATCGTAGGTGATGAGGCATTTTTAATGGTAGGTTGCACATCAAAATTTTCTAAGGTATATCTTTTGATTCCCGATGTTGATGTAGTAGACACTAATGGATCTTTAGATTCCACTACTGGTTTTGCTTCCCCTACAGGTGATTCGTTAATTTCTGCATCTTCATCTTCTAAAACAAAAACTGTTTTTTTCTCATCGCTTATCCTTGTTTCTTCTAGTTCTTGTACCACCTCTTCTTTTCTTTCAAACACAACATCTTCTGTAGGATGTTCTAAAGGCAAATCAAAAACATTTACTTCTTCTTCTAAAGTTTTATTCTCTAAGGGGTGCTCTACACGTTCAGTATTTTCTTCTACTGCTTTTGCTTCTTGTTTTACTTCTTCTGTTTGATGAACAGGCAAATCAAAAACACTTACTTTAGGTGCTGTTTCTTCTTCTACGGATGAGAACAAATCAGGTGTAATGTCATTAATAATAAAATCCTCTTCAGAAACTTCTTCAATACTTTCTTCTGGAGTTTGAATAGAAACTTCCTCTGCCACCACCTCGATATTTTCAATATAAGAAGTCGTTGCTACCAACTCATTTTCTTTTTGTCTTTGAGGCTTAAAAAACTCTGGTTCTTCCTCTAACAATTGATGAACTACCTTTTTCTCCTCCACAGGCGGCTCTTCTATCATACGTGTCATTTGAGGACGAACTATGGTCGTTTCATCTTCAAAGTTATAATGTGCCGTTTGCTCATTATTTAAGGTATGGTATACTTTTTTAACTTCTGTATTGGTAATATCTCTTTGTTGATCGATGGCAAATCCTGTAGCTACCACCGTAACTGCAATCGCATCTTGTAAATCTTCGTCTTCTCCAACCCCCATAATAATGTTGGCTTCGTACCCTGCTTCTTCTTGAATGTAATCACTTATTTCTCCTATCTCATCCAACGTAACCTCATCGGTACCCGAAACAATTAATAGCAATACATTTTTAGCTCCTGTAATTTTGTTATCGTTTAACAAAGGAGAATCCAAAGCTTTCATAATTGCATTTTGTGCTCTGTTCTCTCCTACTTCTTTAGCAGACCCCATAATAGCAGTCCCACTATTAGACAGCACAGTTTTTGCATCGTGTAAATCTATATTTTGCTTGTAGTGATGTGTAATTACTTCTGCAATTCCTCTAGATGCGGTAGATAATACTTCATCTGCTTTAGAGAATCCTGCTTTAAATCCTAAATTCCCATAAACTTCTCTTAATTTATTATTGTTAATAACAATTAAAGAATCTACGTTTTTTCTTAATTCATCTACTCCTTTTTGTGCTTGTTTTGCACGCATTCTCCCTTCAAACTGAAACGGCATGGTTACAATTCCAACCGTTAATATATCCATGCTTTTAGCGACTCCTGCAATAATAGGAGCTGCTCCTGTACCTGTACCACCTCCCATACCGGCAGTAATAAATACCATTTTTGTTTGAGACGTTAACATCTCTTCTATTTCCTTTACACTCTCTCTTGCCGCTTTTTCTCCTACTTCAGGATTGGCTCCTGCTCCTAAACCAGAGGTTAGCCCTGCCCCTAATTGAATTTTAGTAGGTACTGCACTGTTTTCTAAAGCTTGTGCATCTGTATTACAAATCACAAAGTCTACCCCTTTAATGTCTTGGATAAACATGTGGTTTACAGCATTGCTTCCTCCTCCTCCAACTCCTATTACTTTAATAGAATTTGATTGAGATTTTGGCATATCAAATGTTACATTATTAAATGTGGTATCACTCATAACTATGGGACTTTTATGGGTTATTCTACTTCGAATTGCATCGAAATTAATTTTTATTGCTGTTGATTTGTATAGATGACGAAATAACTTGACCCATCAACAATTCAACTTTTGAAAATAGGCAATTACCTATCTTCAATCTTATATTATTCTGCCTCGTTTAAAAAATCTTTTAATCCAGAGGTAAATCTTTCAAAAAATGATTTTTTAACTGTTTTTGTTTCTTCTTTTTTAGGGGGTTCTATAGGTTCCTCTAACTTTTCTGTTGCTACCGATTCATTTTCTTCTTCAATAATTACTTTCTCAAAAACAGGAACTTCTGGTGCTACAGGTATTTCTTCAACTACTTCTTCTACCGCTTCTGGTAATTTTTCCAAACCTTCCATTAACAAACCTACTGCAGTAGCAAACACAGGACTAGACAAAGCCTCATCAGATCCTCCTGCCAAATGTTCGTTAGGAAAACCAATACGCGTATCCATACCCGTAATGTACTCTACCAATTGTTTTAAATGCTTGACTTGTGCTCCTCCACCTGTTAATACAATTCCTGCAATTAGCTTTCCGCTCTGTGTATCGTGTCCGTAATTTTTAATTTCTAAATAAGCTTGTTCTACAATTTCTGTAATACGTGCATGTATTACTTGCGACAAACTTTTTAGCGTAATTTCTTTAGGTTCTCTTCCTCTTAACCCTGGAATGGATACAATCTCGTTGTCTTTATTTTCTCCTGGCCATGCAGAACCAAACTTCACTTTTAACAATTCTGCTTGTTTTTCTATAATAGAAAACCCTTCTTTAATGTCTTCTGTAATTACATTTCCTCCAAAAGGAATGACAGCCGTGTGACGGATAATACCATCTTTAAAAATGGCCAAATCTGTAGTTCCTCCTCCAATATCAATTAACGCAACTCCTGCTTCTTTTTCTTCGTTGCTTAACACCGCTTCTGCAGATGCCAAAGGCTCTAAGGTGATGGCAGACAATCCTAAACCTGCATTGGTTACACATCTACCTATGTTTTTAATTTGAGACACTTGTCCTACGACTACATGGAAATTTGCTTCTAATCGACCTCCATACATCCCAATAGGCTCGGTAATATCTGCCTGGCTATCTACTTTATATTCTTGTGGTAATACATGAATAATTTCTTCTCCTGGCAACATCACCAACTTGTGTACTTGATTGATTAAATCATCAATATCCGCTTCATCAATCACCTCTTCTGCAGCTTGTCTAGTAATATAATCACTATGATGAATGCTTCTAATATGATGTCCTGCAATACCTACCGTTACCGTATCTATTTTTAATCCTGAAACATTTTCAGCCTCTTCAACAGCTTGTTGAATGGACTGAATGGTTTGAGTAATATTATTTACAACACCTCGCTTTACTCCTAAGCTCTTTGCTTTTCCAATTCCTAAAACTTCAATTTTACCATACTCGTTTTCACGACCTATCATGGCTACAATTTTTGTTGTACCAATATCTAATCCTATAGCAATACGGTTCTGTTCCATCTTTTATTTATTTTGAGCAAACAACTTGATTGTTGTACTGTAAATCTATTTTTTTAAAGGTGCTTGATATACTGTCGTTCTGCATGTATTTATAAAACACTTTTAAGTTTTTTAATTTTTCTTGAGTATCTTCTAAGTTTCCTAACAAAACATTTTGTTGATTCACTCTTGTGGTTAACCAATACCCTTCTTTGTCCTTTTTTACCAACACAATTAACTTTCTAAAAAAATCATCCTTATAAATTTGCTGCATTAAAGGAACTACTTTTTCTACTTCTATTTGTCCTTTTGTATTGTCTATAACAGGCACTCGTGCAGAATAATTAGTAGACAACGGCATTTCTTGCCCTTGCTTATCTAAATACACTACATTTTTGGCATTAAACATTCTAGCAATAGGTTTTCTTTGCTGAATATTCACTTCTACATTCCCTAAAACATCCACAGAAACTTCTGAAGATGAAACCATTGGATGCTGTTGGACTTTTTTCTCCAATTCTAGTAAATGTATTAATGATTTTGATTGATTTACAACATGTTTCCCATTTTGTATTAACAAGTTATCAACCATTTTATGGGTTAAAAACAAATTATCTTCATTGCTAAACGTAATTTTAACGTCTTTAATTTTTCTTGCCGAATTTCTTCTAGATGTAAAACTTACCATCGTTAAAACAAACAGTAAAAACAACCCTGTTTTTATGTATACAAAGTACTTTTTCATACGCTTAACAATTCTTGAGTTACCTCTTCTATTAAAACACCAATATCTCCTGCTCCTAACATTACTACTACAGAAGCATCCGTACTTTTTACCGTTTTCACCACCTCCTCTTTTGTTTGTAATGATTTTACAGGATGCTCAATCTTATCTAACAACCAATCAGAAGTAACCCCTTTAATAGGCAATTCTCTGGCAGGGTAAATAGCTAACAACACCACCTCATCAAACCTAGAAAGACTTTGAGCAAAATCATCTATAAAATCCTGAGTTCTACTAAACAAATGCGGCTGAAACACCACCATTATTTTTTGATTTGGATACATTTCTCGTACCGCGTTTTCTACAGCAGCAATTTCTGTAGGATGATGTGCATAATCATCAATCAACACAAAATTATCTTCTTTAATTTTAAACGAGAATCTTCTTTTTACTCCTTTATAAGATTTTAATGCCTCTTTAATTTCTTCTAAGCCCAATCCGTGTTTCTCTGCCATCGCAATAGATACCAAAGCATTAGAGACATTGTGCCTTCCTGGCAAGTGAAATACCACATCTTTTACAAATCCGTAAGGCGTTTTTACGTTAAACACAAACGAACCATTTTGTATTGTCACTTCTTGTGCTTCGTAATCTGCCGCTTCTTCCACAGCGTAGGTCAAACCTTGTATTGGCAATCCTTTTTTAACAATTAATGTATCCGAAACTTGATCTGCAAAATCTCTAAACGATGCCTCTAAAGCTTCTTTTTCTCCATAAATATCTAAATGATCTGCATCCATGTTGGTAATACAAGCCACATTGGGTGCTAACTGCAAAAAAGATCGATCAAACTCATCTGCCTCTACCACAGTTATCTCATCTTTTCCTAAAATTAAATTGGAATGGTAATTTTCTGTAATCCCTCCTAGAAAAGACGTAGCTCCCGTACCACACACATGCATAATATGTCCTAAAATAGACGATGTAGTGGTTTTACCATGCGTACCTGCCACAGCGTAACACAGTGTATTTTTAGTGATATGCCCAAGCACTGCTGCTCTTTTTAGCAATTGATAATCTTGATTTTTAAAATAAGACAACAAGTTACTATCTTTTGGAATTGCAGGTGTGTACACAACAAGCGTATTTTCACTCCTCAAAAAATCTTGAGGAATAGTACTTATTTCATCTGTAAAAGAAACGGTCACTCCCTGCTCCTGCAATGCATCCGTAACTACCGAAGGTGTTTTATCGTACCCTGCTACTGTTTTGCCATTTTTCACAAAATAACTAGCAATGGCACTCATACCAATCCCTCCAACCCCTACAAAATAGATGTTCTGTATCTCTTTTAATTCCACTTGGCTATCTTTTCTATTTCTTGTACTATTTTTTCTGTTGCATCGGGCTTTGCCAATGCTTTTATATTTTTCGACAGTTCATCGCAAACCTCATCTTGTAACAACGTTTTAAACACTTCCATAAACTGTCCTTTATCTGCTTCTTTTAACAAAACAGCCGCTTTTTGCTTTGTAATTGCTTTTGCATTTTTAGTTTGATGATCTTCTGCCACGTTAGGAGAAGGAATAAACACCACAGGTTTTCCTACAATACATAATTCTGATACCGAACTTGCTCCTGCTCTAGACACAATCACATCTGCAGCTGCATAGGCCAAATCCATCTTTGATAAAAATGCGTGTGTTTGCACATACTCTAACTCATTGTATTGTTGATATTCATCTATATAAAAACTACCTACCTGCCATATCAATTGTAAATTTTGCTCTTGTAATGCTTTTACATTCTCTTCTATAATTTGATTGATGGCTCTCGCTCCTAAACTCCCTCCTAGAATCAACAATGTTTTTTTAGAGGTATCCAATCCATAAAAAGTAATTCCTTCTTCTCTCTTAGAATTGATCGATAATAAATCTTGTCGCACAGGATTTCCTGTAAACACCAATTTATCTTTCGGAAAATATTTCTCTAACCCCTCATAAGCCACACATATTTTAGTGGCTTTTTTTGATAATATCTTATTGGTAATTCCTGCATAAGAATTTTGTTCTTGAATTAATGTAGGAATTCCTTTTTTAGCTGCCACATGTAAAACAGGACCACTTGCAAAACCTCCTGTACCAATCACCACCGTAGGCTTAAATTTACGAACGATGCTTTTTGCTTTGAATAAACTACAAACAAGTTTTACAGGAAATAACATATTTTTTAAAGTAAAGTTTCTTTGCAATCCTGCAATCCACAAACCTCTAATAGCATAACCTGCCTGAGGCACTTTTTCCATTTCCATTTTATCTTGAGCTCCCACAAACAAAAACTCAGCCGTTGGATAACGCTTTTTAATTTCGTTCGCAATGGCAATGGCAGGATAAATATGTCCTCCTGTACCACCTCCACTAATCAATATTTTTTTTACACGATCCGTCATATCACACTTGTTCTATTTCTTGTTTAGGATATATATGTTCTAAAGGATCGTCTCCTTTTTCCTCAATTTCTTGTTCCGTAACTTGGTTAGATGCCGTAACACTTAACACCATGCCTACTGCCAAACAAGTCATCCAAATAGATGTTCCTCCACTACTAATTAACGGCAAGGTTTGTCCGGTTACAGGCCCTAAATTTGTAGCGACTAACATGTTAATTACCGATTGAAATACAATGGGCAAACCCACTCCTACTACCAATAATTTCCCAAATACAGTTCCTGCTTTTTTAGTGGCCACATACAACCGAAACGTTAACATAAAATAAGCCAACAATACCATGCTAGCTCCTATCAATCCATATTCTTCTACAATAATGGCAAAAATAAAATCTGACGAAGATTGAGGTAAAAAGTTTTTTTGCACACTCTTTCCTGGTCCTTTTCCTGTTAAACCTCCAGTAGCAATGGCTATTTTTGCATTCTCTACCTGATACCCTTCTTTTGAATCTTTATCTGAAAAGGAAGCAATTCTCCCCATCCAAGTATCTACCCTGTTAGGCATTAAACCTGGAAATGCTTTGGCCGTTAACACAAACAACATTAAAAACACTACTCCTGCCCCTACAATTCCTCCTAAATATTTTATAGGATATCCTCCTACAAAACACAACACCATCACCATTAAAAATACCATAGCAGTTGTAGAAAAATTGGCAGGAAGAATAAACATTAAAATACATGCAATGGGCAACCATAATTTCACCAAACTTTCTTTAAAATCAATGGTCACATCTTTATGCTTTGCTAAATATCTAGCCGTATACACCATAACCACCAAACCTGCCAATGTAGAGGTTTGAAACCCTACACCAATAATTGGAATTCGTATCCATCTAGCTGCATTTGCCCCCCCTATTGTAGTTCCTTGTGCTAAGGTTACAATTAGCAATACAATCACCAAAGGAATCATAACTACAGATACTCCACTAAAATACCTGTAAGGTGTTCTATGTACAAAAAACATAATACCAAACCCCATTAATAACAAAACAGCGTGTTTTATTAAAATACCTGTCGTAGTTCCGTTACCTGCTACATATACCAAATTGGTACTAGCACTGTACACAGGCATAAAAGAGAACAAAGCCAACAAGGCTACAAGTGCCCATATAAACAAGTCTCCTTTTATATACGATTTTATGTAGGGTATTAGTTTTTTCATTTTTTATAAACTTCTTACCGCTTCCTTAAATTTACGTCCTCTATCTTCGTAATTTTCAAACAAATCAAAACTAGCACATGCCGGAGACAACAAAACACTTTCTCCTTTATCCGCCAACCTGTAAGCTATCTTAACAGCTTCCTCTGCACTGTCTACTTCTTCAATAAAATCTACAATATTTTCAAAAGCATGTTTTATTTTAGTATTGTCTAATCCTAAACAAATAATGGCTTTTACTTTTTCTCTTACTAACGGAAAGAGTTCTGCATAATCATTCCCTTTATCTACACCTCCCACAATCCAAACTGTAGGGGCTGTCATACACTCCAAAGCGTAAAATGTTGCGTTTACATTGGTTGCTTTAGAATCGTTTATGTACTGAACTCCGTTTACTTTTAAAACATTTTCTAATCGATGCTCGGCTCCCTCAAAACTTTCTAAAGACTCTAAAATAGTTTTCTTTCTAGCTTTTAACAATTGAGCAGCCAACGAAGCTGCCATGGCATTTTTAGTATTGTGTTTTCCTTGCATTGATAATTTTGAAATGCTCATTCTTAATTCCTTTTTATGTACTTTAATAATAATATCTGTTTGATCTACATACGCTCCGTATGCTAATTTTTGTTCCAACGAAAACGGAACCAATTGAGCTTTGGGTTGATGTAATTTTATTCCTGCCACTACCACAGGGTCGTCAGCATCATAAATTAAATAATCTGATGCTTGTTGATTTTTGGTAATTCTAAATTTTGATGCAATGTATTTATCAAAATCATAGTCGTATCTATCTAAATGATCTGGAGT
>CALHCC010000129.1 GCA_937930675.1 uncultured Flavobacteriaceae bacterium | reverse complement strand
AAAAGCAACGTAGCTACTCCAAATAAACTGACAAAACCTTTAAGTATGTTTTTAATTAGGAAAGGAATCAAAATGATGTTTTTTAATGGTCTTAGACAAATATAAAGGAGTTTTATAAGGTTTTTAAAAAATAGACTGAATTTATTATTTTAATTATGAGATTATATAATGACCCCTATTTTAGCCGACCATATTTGTGATTTAGGTAGAAGAAAAACTAAAAAACATCTTAGCGGTCAGTATTTACTTATCTGTCAATTTTTGACCTTTGTAAATACTCATATTTCAACATGTTTGTTGACTATTAAAAATAGGTGTTTACTTTTTTCATACTATTCTTTTTACAATTTTCTATCAGCTTCATTTATTTTTAAGTCATTGATGCTGGCAAAGCGCTTTTGCATCAATCCATTTTCATCAAATTCCCAATTTTCATTTCCATAAGCTCTAAACCACTGTCCTTCGGAATTTCGATATTCATATTCAAATCGTACAGCAATACGATTGTCTTTAAAAGCCCATAATTCTTTTCTTAGCTTATAATCTATTTCGTTTTCCCATTTTGTACTTAAAAATTGTTGTACTTCTTCTCTTCCGTTAATAAATTGATTTCGGTTTCTCCATTCTGTATCTACGGTGTATGCTTGAGATACTTTTATAGGATCTTTACTATTCCAAGCGTTTTCTGCCATTTGAATTTTTTGTTTGGCCGTTTCTTCGGTAAACGGTGGTAAAGGATGTTTTTGCATAGTATGTGTTATTTAAGATTTGTTATGTTAAATGTATTTCAAAAGTAATGATAGAAAATAAAATTACCAAACATTCGGTAAAAAACTTTTGAGAATGATTAATCCTATCTGTTTTTAAAAGAATATGAAAAGTCTTTAAAGTGTAATTTTTTAATCTTAAAGATTGTCTTTTAAAATTCTAAAGAAGTGTTTAAATGAGTAGATTTATATAATTACTACTAGAAATAATAAACTAAACCTGTTGTGTATCTAAAACTCGATGTATCAGGTTGAGTAAATTTTGTGATGATAATGAGCAAAATTCTTATCGAAGTATAGTTTTCTAGATGAGTTTTTCTTCTTTTTCTTAGAAAAAAATAATCGGATAGCCTCTAAGTACTTTATCTTTTATATTAAGTACACAACGGGTTAAACTATTTAAATTTTAACGTTTTTATACTATTGTAAAAATTTAATTAGAGTAATTATTTTTGTTTTTTCCTTTTTTTATGCTTTCTCTTTTCTGTTCTTAAGGTTTTTAAAAGCTGTTGGTCTTGAATATCTATAATAAAAGGTAAACTACTAGAGTTGTTGTTGTCTTTTATATTTAATTTATACAAACCATTTTGTAGAGAAGCTACATTTATCTTGGAAAGATTAGAGGTAGAAGATGTAATTAAATTTCCTTTTAAATCATGTATAGTGTATAAAAAATTAGTATCCCTGTAGTTTTTTAAGATAATAGCGGTTTGATTAGTATTGGTAATAATATTAGAAGTTAATGTTATTTTGTTGTTATTTGTAGCTGTTGATGATCCGTGTATTTTAGAATATCCATTTTCTTCTGCTTTTTTTAACCATTTTTTGGCTTTCAATTTATTTCCTTTTTCTTGATACAATTTTGATAAGTAAAACATAGCATAAGAATTATCCTTTTTTATTTTAACAGCATCACATAAATTTTTTCTTGCTTGTTTGTATTCTTTTAGATGGTAACTAATAACTCCTTTAGTAGCTCGAATGCCTTTGTCAGAGGCTCCAGTAGTTAATTTATGCAATGTTTCCTCATTATTAAAACAAACATTTATGTGGTTTAAAGCTTTAGAATAATTTTTTAAGTTTAAATGTGTAATAGCTAAGCCCCAATTCGCAAAAGTATGTTTAGGAGACTGAGCGGTAGTTTTGTATAGATAATGTAAGGCTAAATCAGGATATTCATAAAAAGAAAAATTAGCTCCCAAATTGTAATTTAATCTTCCGTTAACAGGAAGTTGCAAATAGGCTTCAAAATGGTAGTATAAAGAAAGTTCTTTATGACCCAATTTAGAATATACAGAAGCTAGTTTATCGTAACAATTACTTAGAGAGGTTCGACGAGAATAATCACTTTGATTAGAGGTGTTTTGTTGTAAAATTTCTTTAAAACGGATTAAATCGTTTTCAGCTAAAATTAAATTGTTGAGTCTACTTCTATAAGAAGCTCTTGAGTAATAAAGCTTTTGATTTCTTGGATTTTCTATAATTAGACTGTTAATTTTATTTACGTTAGCAACGTTTTGTAAGATGTATTTTTTGTTTTTAGAGGTAAATACTAAATTTAAATCTTTTCTATAAATTAACTTTCCATGATGGAACGTCCATTCGGTCATTACTTTACCATCGTTTGTGTATTTTAAACACCTACCGTGGAATCTTTCTTTATCATCATAATAAAATACTTCATCTAAAGCTCCTGTTTTATAGAATACCTTTACACTATCTTTTAAATTATCTGTTCCATACCAGCGTTGATAGCTAATCTGCTTGTTTTTAAAATAATTGATTTTTGTTTTCTGCCCTACTAAATTGGTAGTAGCCAAAAGGATGAATAGTTTAAAAATAATGTTTCTTAGCATTTTTTATCTTAAATTAAATAATAGCGTTTAAATTAAGATAAAAAATATGAATTGTTGATAAATGTGAGTTTTTTAAGAAATTGAGTTAGTTCACAATCAAAGTGTCTTGTAATCTTTGGATAATCATTTGGATGATTCTTTTTCCGTATTCAGAAGAATTACTTAAGTAGTGTTCAAATTCATCTTTAGTAAACATACCCGAAATTAAGCCAATGTATTGATTTTTTAAGTGTTGATTTTTAGAAATAGAAGTTCTTATAAATTCCTTTATTTGTTCATTATTTAAAGATTGTGTGTTAAAATTAGCATGTGTAAGATACTTGTTAAACAGGGCTATAATTAACGAATGTTGTAGTTTGATAACAGGTCTTAGTACACTGTTCTGAAATTGCTCTAAAGCAGACATGTTGCTGTTTATTAAAGCATTACTTAAGATGGGTCTTAATTCTTTTTTTGTCATGTTCAGTTAAAATATGGAACTACTAAGCTCGCTGGTTAATTGCTCTAAAAACACCATTCCTTTGTAAGAATTTCCTTTTTTATTGAGTTTGGGACTGTAAACGGCAATGCTATATTTACCAGGGTGAATGGCAATAATACCTCCGCCAACACCACTTTTACCAGGGAGGCCTACTCTAAAGGCAAACTCTCCAGCCTCGTCATAAAAGCCACACAATTGCATAATAGCATTTATTCTTTTGGTTTGGCTTGGTGTTAAAATTTGTTCTTTAGTATGTGGAGAAATACCATCGTTCGCCAAAAAAAGAAATAGTTTAGCTAATTGATTCGTATTCATACTAAGGGAACAAAATTTAAAATAGAAGTTCATCACACGTTCAATATCGTTATGAATATTGCCGAACGATTTCATTAAATTAATTAATGAGTAATTTCTATACGCAACACTTTTTTCGGATTGATAGACGTTTTCATCGTAGGTAATGCTTGTATCTCCACTAATTTGATGCACAAAATTTAAAAATTCTTGTTCAGGATTTGAATAGTGACTTAGCAGTATGTCTGCAATTACAATAGCTCCTGCGTTGATAAATGGATTTCTAGGAATTCCTTTTTCTAATTCTAACAATATTAAAGAATTAAACGGAGTTCCAGAGGGTTCTACATCTACACGTTCCCATAATTTGGTACCTTCTAACTTATAAGCCATTATTAAAGAAATCACCTTGGTAATACTTTGTACAGAAAAACAAGTAGTAGCATCACCCAAATGTACTTCTTGATTACATAAACTATACAGACTTACTCCAAATAAGGTATCGTCAATATTTTTTAGTTCGGGTATGTAACTAGCTTTTTCTCCCTTACTTTCTAGATCTTTTAGGTTGTTGTAAACAGAAGATAGTGCGTTTTTATAGCTGCCCATTTAGTGTAATTTATCTATTAAAAATTGTGCCGTGTAAGAATCTTTTATTTTGAGTAAGGCTTCTGGAGTTCCCATTCCTTGTACATTTCCGCCATTTTTCCCTCCTTCTTTACCAATATCAATAATATAATCGGCACATTTAATAAAATCAATATTATGTTCTATCACAATAAGCGAATGTCCGTTGTCTATTAAAGCATTCATGGAAGTTAATAATTTTTTAATATCGTGAAAATGCAATCCTGTGGTAGGTTCATCAAAAATAAATAAGGTAGGATCTTGCTTGTTTCCTTTTACTAAAAATGTAGCGAGCTTAATACGTTGTGCTTCTCCTCCAGATAGGGTGGAAGAAGATTGTCCTAAGGCAATGTACCCTAAACCAACATCTTGTAGAGGCTGTAGTTTTTTACAAATTTTAGTTTGTTTGGCTTGTGTAAAAAATTCAAGAGCTTCATCAATAGAAAGATTTAAAACATCATCAATGCTCTTGTCTTTAAATTTTACTTCTAAGACTTCTTTCTGAAAACGTTTTCCTCCACAAGTTTCGCAAGGCAAATGTACATCTGCCATAAACTGCATTTCAATAGTTACTTCTCCTTCTCCTTTACAAGTTTCACATCGTCCACCATCTACATTAAAAGAAAAATGTTTAGGTTGATAATTTCTTGCTTTTGATAAGTTTTCATTGGCAAATACGGCACGTATATCATCATAAGCTTTAATATACGTAACAGGGTTGGAACGAGAAGATTTACCAATAGGGTTCTGATCGATAAATTCTACATGTTTAATGCTGTTTAAATCTCCGTCTACTTTGGTAACTTCTCCAATTTTGGTTCCTTGTCCAAAGATGTGTTTTTGTAAGGCAGGGTATACAATGTTTTTAACCAAAGTACTTTTACCACTACCAGAAACTCCTGTAATTACAGACAAACTGTTTAGAGGAATTTGAACGTCGATGTTTTTTAAGTTATTTTCTCTAGCTCCTACAATGTTAATTTTTTTCTTAGAAGTTCTTCTTTTTTTAGGAACTTCAATTACATCTTTGCCGCTTAAGTAATTGGCTGTGTAGGTGTTTTTTTTAAGAATTTCATCAAAAGTTCCTTCTGCAACCAACTCCCCTCCAAAAACACCCGCATCAGGCCCAATATCTATAATATAATCGGCTTGTTTCATGATGTCTTCATCGTGTTCTACTACAATTACCGTGTTTCCTAAGTCTCTAAGTTGTTTTAAAACGCTAATTAGTTTTAAACTGTCTTTTGGATGCAATCCAATACTAGGCTCGTCTAAAATATACATTGAGCCTACCAAACTACTTCCTAAAGAGGTGGCTAGGTTGATACGTTGACTTTCTCCTCCGGATAAGGTATTAGAGGCTCTGTTTAAGGTTAAATATCCTAAACCTACGTTGTCTAAAAATTGAAGTCTGTTGTTAATTTCTACCAACAATCTTTTTCCAATTACTTGATCGTACTGATTGAGTTCTAAATTTTTCATAAAACTCGTCAATTCGTCAATAGGCAAATTAATGAGTTGATTGATGGTTTTATCGGCTATAAATACGTTATTTGTTTCGGGTCTAAGTCTTGCTCCTTGGCAAGTTTTACAGGTAGTTTTTCCTCTGTAACGAGACAACATAACACGAAACTGAATTTTGTAACTTTTTTCTTCTAAAAAGTTAAAAAAAGAATGAATTCCTTCAAAAGATGGTGTGCCGTTCCAAACCAAATCTTTTTGTTTTTGGGTGAGTTCAAACCAAGGTTTATGAATGGGAATGTCGTACTCAAAGGCATGATTCATTAACTTTTCTTTGTACACCAAGGTGCTGTCACTTTTCCAAGGAGCAATACAGTTTTCGTAAATAGAAAGTGCGGTGTTAGGAATGACCAGTTCTTGATCTATGCCCATTACATTTCCATAACCTTCGCACGTAGGGCATGCTCCATACGGATTGTTAAAGCTAAAAAAATGAGTGTTGGGTTCGTAAAAAGTAAGCCCATCCAATTCAAATTTATTACTAAACTCTCTGTGTATTTGGGTAGTTAAATTTTCTAATGTACAAATTCCCTTTCCTTCGTAAAAAGCGGTTTGTATAGAATCTGCCAATCGGTTGTAATAATCTTCATCGTCTTTAATTACAATTCTATCAATCACCAATTGTAGCTTGGTATTAGTGGTGATTTGTTGGGGGTCTACGTCTTCAATTCGTACAACGTCGTCATTAACTTTAATTCTGGCATAACCTTGTTGTACTAAAATTTGTAATACTTTTTCAGGATCTCTAGCCCCTAAATCGTAAGGAGCTAATAAGATTAATTTGGTTTTTAATTCTAAACTTTTAAGATAGTTTAAGACATCTGAAACAGTTTCTTTTTTTACTTGATTTCCTGAAACGGGAGAAATGGTTTTTCCAATTCTAGCAAATAATAATTTAAGATAATCGTATATTTCAGTCGTCGTACCTACGGTGGAACGCGGATTGGATGAATTTACTTTTTGCTCGATAGCAATAGCAGGAGCAATTCCTTTAATATAATCTACCTTAGGTTTGTTGAGTTTTCCTAAAAACTGACGTGCGTAAGAAGACAAACTTTCTACATACCTACGTTGTCCTTCTGCATACAAGGTATCAAAAGCCAAACTAGATTTACCAGAACCTGATAAACCTGTAATAACTACTAGCTTATTCCTAGGAATGGCTACGTCAATATTTTTTAAATTATGAAGTCCAGCTCCTTTAATAATAATATATTCTTTAGGAGATAATTGTTCTATGGGTTGGTTCATATGAATGATTTCGAATGCTGGTAAAATTAATTGTTTTTATTGATATGAAATACTCATCTATGGGATAAAACTTTAAGATTAATAAATCTAAATAGGAATTTTTTAGTATATTTTTTGTAATATTGAGATATTAACCTAAATCAACTGCCTATACTTTAGAATTACTTAAATTTTAAAAGATTTATTATTTATGGATTCACTACATCTTAAACAGGATGGGGAGCTTGTTTCTGAGTACATTAAGGGAAATGAGTTTTGTTTATCAATATTAATTAAAAGGCATCAACAAAGAATTTTTGGATACATTTTATCAAAAACTGCAAATAGAGATTTAGCAGATGATATTTTTCAAAATACTTTTATTAAAATCATCAATACGTTAAAAAAAGGGAAGTACAATGAAGAGGGTAAGTTTTTACCTTGGGCATTGCGTATTGCTCATAATTTAACCATGGATTATTATCGTGATAAAAAACGAAAAAATACCAAATACGCCACAGAAGATTATGATGTGTTAGATTTTATAGGTTTAGAAGATGCTAATATTGAAGACAAAATAGAGCAGGAGCAAACGTTGCGTAAAATAGTAAGTTTAATAGCTACGTTACCAGAAGATCAACAAGAGGTATTAAGAATGAGAATTTTTATGGGGCTTAGCTTTAAAGAAATTGCAGATCAGACTCATGTAAGTATTAATACTTCTTTAGGTAGAATGCGATATGCTTTAATTAATTTAAGAAGAATTATAGAAGAAAAAGAAATTGTATTGTCTAATTAATTAGAATTTTGAGATAATAAATACGGGTGTTTTGCGTTTTAAAAATAAAACCCTGAGTATGATAAAAAACTACACAAGAGCTTTTGAAAAGCAAAATTTACGCAAGAACCCTAAAAAAGAAACCATTTCTTTTTTGTTAAATTATTCTAAATCTTTTGAAATTTACCAGCAAGGTAATCTCATTAAAAATCTAAGGTTAGACAAAAATTAATGTCTAACCTTAGATTTATTTCTTCTTTTTATAGTATTCATTTATCACCGTTTTTCTACCTATTTTTTTGGTAATCATGTCGTTGTCTAAATCCCAACCACGAGCAGGAGAGTATTCTCTACCGTAATAAATAATTTGTAAATGTAATTTGTTCCAAGTATGTTCCGGAAACAAACGTTTGGCATCTTTTTCCGTTTGTTCTACACTTTTACCATTGCTTAAACCCCAACGAAACATGAGTCTGTGAATATGTGTATCTACCGCAAATGCAGGAATATTAAATGCCTGACTCATAACTACACTGGCAGTTTTGTGGCCTACGGCTGGTAATTCTTCTAAATCTTTAAAATTTGCAGGAACTTTTCCGTCGTGTTTTTCAATTAATATTTTAGACAAACCGTGGATGCCCTTAGATTTCATAGGAGAGAGTCCTACCGGTTTAATAATTTCTCTAATTTCTTCTACACTTAATTTTACCATATCGTATGGATTGTCTGCTTTTGCAAATAATTTAGGAGTGTAAATATTTACGCGTTCATCTGTGCTTTGTGCAGACATTAAAACGGCAATTAACAACGTATATGGGTCTTTGTGGTCTAAGGGAATAGGAGTTTCAGGGTATAAATCTTCTAAAGTATTTAATACAAATGCTACTTTTTCTTGTTTTAACATGTCTATAAATTTCTAATCAAAAGTAATTATTTTAAGAGAAGAGTTTAATCTAAAAAATAAGAGAGAAAAACTATTGTAACTCTTTAGAGAGTGTTGTCCTAAAATAAAATACAGATTTATTTATTCTCCGCTAGTTCTTTAGCTCTATTTACGCAAGCCACAGTACCTTCTTTAATGTAATGATGTACATTGTTGTATTCAAAACTGTTTAAAGCCTCTCTAGTAGTTCCTCCTTTGGAAGCTACTCTGTTCATCCATTCTTCTAAACTAATATCGTTTCTTTTGTACAATTCTATAGCACCTTCAAAGGTTTGAGATGTTAGTGTTTTTGCTTGCTCTGGTGTAAATCCAAAATCTTTAGCAGCTTCTGCTAAAGCATTCATCATGTAAAAAATATAGGCGGTCCCACTACCAGAAATTCCTGTAGTATTATCAATCATATCTTCGTTAGTTACCTCAAAAGCTTTTCCTGTAGATTTTAAAATTGAACCTACTAAATCTAAACTTTCTTTAGAAACCTCTTTAGAACCTACATAGGTGGTCATTCCTAATTGAATAGAAGCGGGTAGGTTAGGCATGCATCTTATAACCTTATCAATGTTTAAGCCTTGTTGAATGGTCTCCATCGTCATTCCAGCCATTACAGAAACAAATAATTGATTTTTATTTACAACGGTTTTGATGTCTGTAAAAACAAGAGGAGCTATTTGAGGTTTTACCGCTAAGAATATAATATCAGCATCTTGTAAAATAGCATAAGAATCTGTTGCCTTCATTTTACCCATTGCATTAATTTCCGCAATTCTCTCAACAGATTTGTCTATAATTTGGATGTTTGCAATCTTTGCATTAAATATTCCTTCGGCATAGGTAAATCCCATGTTTCCACCACCAATTACTACAATATTTTTCATTTTTTTATGTTTATTTGTTTTTTGTTGAGTCGTTTAGTTGATGTTTTGTGTTATTAATTTAACAAATCAACACTTCCACGATTTAACGATTAAACAGTTCTTTGATTGTATATTTTAATAGCATCTTTTAAAATCTCTACAGCCCTAATTAGTTTTTCTTTTTTTAAGACGTATGCAATTCTTACTTGATTTAAGGCAATGTTTGGCGTTGAATAAAACCCACTAGCAGGAGCAACCATTACGGTTTGTCCATGGTTTTCATAGTTTTCTAACATCCATTGAGCAAATTTATCAGCATTATCTATAGGTAAATCGGCCAAGCAATAAAAAGCACCTTTGGGTTTTACAACATGCACCCCCTCAATTTTTAACAATTCTTCAATTAATATATCTCGTCTCTCAATATACTCAGCTTTTACTTCATCAAAATAACTTTGTGGAGTTTCTAAAGCAGCTTCTGCGGCAATTTGTGCAATGGTAGGCGGGCATAATCTGGATTGAGCCATTTTCATCACCGTACTAATTAGTTCAGGATTACGAGAAACTACGCAACCCACTCTAGCTCCACACATGCTATATCGTTTGGAAGTAGAATCGATCATAATGGCGTTTCTATCCATTCCAGGTTCCTCCATAATAGAATAATGACCTTCATCCGTATACACAAATTCACGATACACTTCATCAGCAATTAAAAATAAATCGTATTTTACAACTAAATCTTTTAATGCTTTTATTTCCTTTTTAGAATACAAGGTTCCTGTAGGATTTCCAGGGTTGCATATTAAAATAGCTCTGGTTCTAGGTGTAATTAAGGCTTCAAAATCGGCAGCAGTAGGTAGTGCAAAACCATTTTCCATACTTGTATTGATAGGAATTACATTGACCCCTGCGGCAATAGAAAAACTGGTGTAATTGGCATAGAAAGGTTCTGGAATAATAATTTCGTCTTGAGGATCTGTAATACTAGCGATGGTAAAATACAAGGCCTCGGAACCACCTGTCGTAACTAATATTTGTTCGCTATTTAATGCAATACGGTGTTTTTTATAATACGCTACTAATTTGTTTCTATATTGTTCAGAACCGTTAGAAGTAGAGTATTCTAAGACATCCATATCAAAATTTCGGATAGCCTCTAAAGCGACCTTTGGTGTTTTAATATCTGGCTGACCAATGTTTAAATAAAATATTTCTGTACCACGTTTCTTGGCAGCTTCTGCATAAGGAACCAATTTACGAATTGGAGACTCAGGAATAGCACGACCTTTATTAGAAACTCTTAACATGTTATCTGTTTTATTTAAAATTGGGAAACAAAAGTACAAAAATCAATTTTTGTTATTGCAAGAACTATTTTATTGTTTATCAATTTGTTTTTGTATGTTTAAACTTGTAACTACGACTTTATAAAAAATAATAATACTTAAACATAAAAAATTATGGAAAATTCTTCTAAATATTCATTTATATTGATGGTAGAAGCGGGTAGTAGACCTGAAAATGACATCAATTATTTTGATGAATTAGGAAACAGAAAAAACATTAAAGATTCTATTGCAAGAATTACAGGAGATGTAGAAGATGAAAAAATAGTGATCTTAAAAAGTGGTTTAGAAATACCAATTACAAGAATTCATAGTGTAGATCATGATATATCCCCTTATTATACAGATGATTTCTTTAGTTGTGATTGCGTTTAAATACAAATCATATCATAATAAAAAAGCTCCTTAAAATTTATTAAGGAGCTTTTTTATTAGAATTTTTATTAAGAATTAGTTTTTTAAAACTTCCCCTTTAATTTTAACCACTTTAGGCTGTTTAGTTGCGTTAGAAACAATGGTTACAGATTTTGTAAATCTACCAATACGATTCGTTGCATATTTTACTTTAATTTCTCCAGCTTGTCCTGGCATAATAGGCTCTTCTGGTTTTGTAGGTACGGTACACCCACAACTTCCTTTAACACTTTTAATAATTAAAGGAGCACTACCTACATTGGTAAATCTAAAATAACGAACACCGTCTGCATTATGGGCTATTTTTCCATAATCAATAACTTCCGTTTCAAATTCAAAAGTAGGTTTTAAAGTGTTGTCTGTTTTTGCAGTTGCATGTTGTGCAAAAGATACCATGGGTGCAAACACCATACATAAGATAAATGCTAATTTCTTCATGTTGTTTAATTTTTGATAAAAATAAATTTTAATAATTAAACTTTCAATAACTATACCATATTTTTTTTTGGTATTAAGGATATTTGTACTTTTGAGCCCCTGATTATTTAATAAAATCAATACATGAGTATTCCTAATAAATACAATGCAACTGCAGTAGAAGAGAAATGGTACGATTACTGGATGGAAAACAAGTATTTCCATTCTACACCAAATAATAAAGAGCCTTACACCATTGTAATTCCTCCACCCAATGTAACAGGAGTCTTGCATATGGGACACATGCTAAACAATACCATTCAAGATGTATTAATTAGACGTGCACGTTTAAGAGGTTACAATGCTTGTTGGGTACCTGGTACCGATCATGCTTCTATTGCTACAGAAGCTAAAGTAGTGGCTAAGTTAAAAGCAGAAGGAATTAATAAAGAAGATTTAACTCGTGATGAATTTTTAAAACACTGTTGGGAGTGGACAGAAAAGCACGGAGGCATTATTTTAGAGCAGCTAAAAAAACTAGGAGCTTCTTGTGATTGGGATAGAACCAAATTTACCATGGATCCAGATTTAAGTAAAGCAGTTGCTAAAATTTTTGTGGATTTATACAAAAAAGGAGATATCTATAGAGGTTACCGTATGGTGAACTGGGATCCTGAAGCCAAAACGACCTTGTCTGACGAGGAAGTAATTTACGAAGAAAAACAAGGGAACTTTTATCATATCAACTACAAAGTAGAAGGATCAGATGAAGTGGTTACGGTGGCTACAACACGTCCAGAAACCTTATTAGGAGATACAGCTGTTTGTATCAATCCTAGTGATGAAAGATACACACATTTAAAAGGTAAGAACGTTATTTTACCGATTGCAAATAGAGTAATTCCTATTATTGAAGATGAGTATGTAGATATGGAATTTGGAACAGGATGTTTAAAAATAACACCTGCTCACGATCCTAATGACAAAGAAATAGGAGAGAAGCACCATTTAGAAGTTATAGATATTTTAAATGATGATGCTACGTTAAACGAACAAGGGTTACATTACCAAGGAAAAGACAGATTTGTAGTTCGTAAAGAAATTACAAAGGAGTTAGAAGAAAGCGGTGCTTTGGTAAAAGTAGAGCAGCACATGCATAAAGTGGGTACTTCCGAGAGAACAAAAGCGGTTATAGAACCTAAAATCTCTGCTCAGTGGTTTTTACGTATGGAAGATATGGTAAAACCTGCGTTAGATGCAGTGCTAAAAGACGAAGAAATAAAATTGTATCCTAAACGTTACAACAACACTTATCGTCATTGGTTAGAGAATATTAGAGACTGGAATATTTCTCGCCAATTATGGTGGGGACACCAAATACCTGCCTTTTTCTATGGAGAAGGAGTAGAGGATTTTGTAGTGGCAGAATCTATAGAAGATGCTATTGTTTTAGCGAAAGAAAAAACTGGAAATGAAAATTTAACCGTTTTAGATTTAAAACAAGATTCAGATGCATTAGATACCTGGTTCTCGTCTTGGTTGTGGCCTATTTCTGTTTTTGATGGAATTAACCATCCAGATAACGAAGAAATTAACTATTATTATCCTACCAACGATTTGGTTACCGGACCTGATATTATTTTCTTTTGGGTAGCGCGTATGGTATTTGCTGGTTATGAGTTTAAGCAAGCCAAACCATTTAGTAACGTGTACTTTACAGGAATTGTAAGAGATAAGCAAAGACGTAAGATGTCTAAATCTTTAGGGAATTCTCCAGATCCTATTGAATTAATGAAGCAATACGGAGCAGATGGAGTTCGTGTAGGATTGTTATTATCAGCAGCAGCAGGTAACGACTTAATGTTTGATGAAGATTTATGTGCACAAGGACAAAAGTTTACGAGTAAAATTTGGAATGCCTTTAAGTTGATTAAAGGTTGGGAAGTTTCTAAAACAGAAGCACAGCCAGAAGCATCTAAAATTGCGATAAACTGGTACAAAGCCAAATTCCAAAAAATATTGGCTGAGATTGATGCCAATTTTGAAGTATATAGATTGAGTGATTCTTTAATGAGTATCTATAAATTGGTGTGGGATGATTTTTGTGCTTGGTTCTTAGAAATGGTAAAACCGTCTTTTGGAACGCCTATGGATGCTGTTACGTACAAAGAAGTAATCGCTATTTTAGAAGACAATTTAAAAATATTACATCCGTTTATGCCTCACTTAACAGAGGAGGTGTGGCAGTTAATTGCAGAGCGTTCTACAGAAGAAGCTTTAATTGTTGCTAAATATCCTAAAGCTGTTGCTTTTGATGAGCAAATTATCAAAGATTTTGAGATTGCTTCTGAGGTAATTTCAGGAATTAGAACCATTAGAAAAGATAAAAACATATCTTTTAAAGAAACAATTCATTTATCAGTAGTAAACAACGACGCTATTTCTGATAGTTTTGATACGGTAATTTCAAAAATGGGGAATGTAGAAACACTATCTTATGTAGATGCTGCTGTAGATGGAGCTTTAAGTTTCCGTGTTAAGTCTAATGAATATTTTGTACCCATGTCTGGAGCTATTGATGTAGAGGCTGAATTGGCAAAATTAAATGAAGAGTTAAAATACACAGAAGGTTTCTTAATATCTGTACAAAAGAAGTTAAGTAATGAGCGTTTTGTAAACAATGCACCCGAAAAAGTAATTGTAGGGGAACGTAAAAAAGAAGCAGATGCTTTGGCAAAAATAGAAACGATTAAAGCAAGTTTAGCTGCTTTAAGTTAATTCATACATAATAATATTGTATTAAAAAAAGCCTTTACAAAATGTTGTAGAGGCTTTTTTTTGTGTAATTTAAGAAGATCGTAAATGTGTTAATTCCAAAGGTTTTATGTGTTTGCTAAATTTAGAAAGTAGCATTTTTAACTTAGGGTCTATATACGTAGTACAAAAAGGCTTGTTGTTGTCTTTTTGGTAATAATTTAGTAATTCTTCTCTAGAAGATTTAAATTCTGAAAAAGTTAAGACTTTTGTAATAATAACATCTGTAAATTCAGACTGTAGTTGCTGTATACTATTTGATGCTTGTTGGGCTTGGTATTCATTAAAATAGTAAACAGCAGATCTGTACTTTGTTCTAAAAGAATGTTCTACTGTACTTTTGTGAGTTAATAAATGGATGTGTATTAAGGTTTGTAAAGAAATTTTTGAGCTATCAAAATGCACTATAATAGCTTCTGAAAAATAGTTGTTTTTATCAGTAGAACGAATATATCCTTGATCTACTTTAGATACGCCAATTAAAAAAGTATACATAGCTTCTGTACACCAGTGACATCCTCCTCCAAATCCTATTTTCTCCATCATTTAAGAACTACAGCTTAGCATAGAACAACCTATTTTGTGTTTTGCCCAATCGGGCCTTTTGGCAAACCATTTTTCGTATTTGGGTTGTTCGTCGTAAGGGTTTTGTATTAGTGTAAACAACTCATCAATAAGGCTATAATCATTTTTTTCTGCTGCTTCTATGGCTAATTGAGACATATAATTTCTTAATACGTATTTTGGGTTTACCAAATTCATTTTTGCAATTCTATCTTTTTTAGATAGGGTTTCTTGTTCAAGTCTGGTTTGGTATTGTAAAAACCATGCCTGCCATTCTGCTAAAATTTCTCCTTTTAAATGTTGTGGAGTGTAAAAAGCAACAATGCAATCTTCAATAGTAGTTGCTTTGGCTAACAATCTAAAAAACAAGGTCATATCCGTTTCTGTTAACTTTAAATTGGTTTCTAAAGATTGAATCAGAATATAATCTTGTTTGTTAGGAGTAAAAACACCTATTTTGGCACACATCATTTTTAAATTTTCAGCTTCAAATTGTGTTTTGTAACTATTTAAAGCTTTTTCTAAAGGTTTGGCATCTTCTGTTAATGTATAAAAAGTATTGGCCAATTGGTATAAATTCCACAATCCAATATTGGGTTGCTGTCCATATCGGTAACGGCGGTTTTGTTTGTCTGTGGTGTTGGGAGTCCAATCAGGATCATAATTGTCTAACCATCCATAAGGACCATAATCAATGGTTAAGCCTAGTATAGACATGTTATCTGTATTCATTACTCCGTGTACAAAACCAACACGCTGCCAATGCACAACCATGGTAACTGAGGCATTTACAATTTCTTGAAATAGTTGTGCGTAACTATCAGTATCGTTTTCTTTTAAGTTAGGAAAATGAGTGCGTATGGTATAATTGATTAAGGCAGCTAACGTAGTTTTATCGTTTTTAGAAGCAAATAATTGAAAATTACCAAAACGAATAAAACTTTCGGCAACTCTACCTACAATGGCCCCTTGTTCGTATTCAGGATTACCATTATACAATACATCTCTTAACACTTGATCTCCAGATAAACTTAAGGATAAAGATCGAGTAGTAGGAATTCCTAAATGGTGCATGGCTTCTGCACATAGGTATTCTCTTACAGAAGATCGCAATACAGCCAGACCATCTGCGGTTCTAGAATAAGGAGTTTTTCCAGCTCCTTTTAATTGTAGGGTGTGTAATTTAGTTGTTTGTACTTGAAATAAATTAATGGCTCTACCATCACCCAACTGTCCTGCCCAATTTCCAAATTGATGACCTCCATAACACATTGCATAGGGAGAGGTGTTTGGGTAAATGGTATTTCCTGTAACAATGTTTAAGAAATTAGGACTTAAAATATCATCTTGTTCAAATCCTAAATCTTCTGCAACTTTAGTGTTTACATGAATTAGTTTTGGTGCTTTGGTTTTTGTAGGAGTTACCCATGAAAAACAGGCATGATGTACTTGTCTTGTAAAATTCTCAAGATTTGCATCTGCAGGTAATTCTTCTGTAAAAGAATTTTGAATGTTTAATTTCATAGTACCAAAGTATAAATAGTTTTAAGAAATAGGAGTTAATAAATCGTTTAACTCTTTATTTCTAGAAATAATAGCCTTTGCATAACTACAAACAGGTACAACATGTAGTTGTTCTTTATGAATTGCTTGTAGCGTTTGTGTAACTAATTTTTTACCAATTCCTTGTCCTCTTAGTTCTTTAGGAACTTCGGTATGCAATAAGTAGATCTTATTCTCTTTGGTTTTATAATCAATCCACGCTTGTTTTTTGTTTACTGTAAGTATGTATTGTTTATTTTGGATGTCGTTTTTTAGACTCAAATCGTTAATTTTTAAGTTTATCTGCGTGTAATTTTCTAAGCTTGTTTAATTTAGGACCTACGACTACAGAACAATATCCTTGATCTGGATTTTGTTTGTAATACCCTTGATGATAAGGTTCTGCATCAAAATAATTGATAAGTGGACTTATTTCTGTTACCACAGGATTGTCAAAGTACGGTTGCACTTCTTTAATAATAGTAGTGGCAATTTCTTTTTGTACTTCATCATGATAAAAAATAACAGAGCGGTATTGTGTGCCACTATCTGCACCTTGTCTGTTTAGTGTAGTAGGGTCGTGAGCGGTAAAAAACAATGTTAAAATTTCTTTGTAAGAAATAATATTGGCGTCAAACTCAATACGTATTACTTCTGCATGTCCTGTTAAACCAGAACATACTTCTCTATAAGTAGGAGTACCTGGTACATTTCCTCCACTGTATCCAGACCAAGCTTTGGTGACTCCTTTTATTTCGTTAAAAAAAGCTTCTACACACCAAAAGCATCCTGCACCTAATGTTGCTTGTTCTATTTTAGTCATGCCGTTTTCTTTATTAAAGATTCTGAATTTACACAATAACGCAAACCACTAGGTTCTGGACCATCAGGAAAAACGTGGCCTAAATGACTGTCGCATTGATTGCATTGAATTTCTACGCGAACCATTCCAAGAGAGCTATCTTTTATGTATTTAATGGCATTTTGTTTTATGGGTTGTGTAAAGCTAGGCCATCCTGTTCCAGATTCAAATTTTATAGAAGAATCAAACAATTCGTTATTACAGCATACACAATTGTATTGCCCTGCTTCGTAACTGGTACAGTAGGCACCACTATGAGGCATTTCTGTACCTAATTTTCGTGTGATTCTAAATTGTTCAGGAGTGAGTAGTTCTTTCCACTCTAATTCAGATTTTTCTATTCGTGTATCAGGAATGGGATTTCCATTTACAGAAAAATTAATAATGTCTTTCCAATGAAGCATAGGGCTGTTTTTTTATTTAGTGACAAAGGTATTGAAAAGCTTACAAGACATTAAATTAAATACTTAAGCATCTATGTTATTTAAACTATTGTTAAAATAGTTGCTTAGTTAGTTGGATATTTATTAAACTTCCTTTTAAAAGTTTACGAATAAATCTAAAAATTAATATATTTGCCTCTAAATAATCAAAAATATATTAAGAATGAGATCACTAAAAATAGCAGCGTTAGCTTTTACAGTTTGTAGTTCTGTAGGGTCTTTTGCTCAACAAAACTTGACTTTAGAAAAGGATGTTAATAATTTTTTTAAATGGAATGATAAAAACAAGAATGGAACATTAGAGGCAGAAGAGATAAAAACAAAACCTTTGTATAAAAGTTTTGCTAAAGTTGATAAGAATTCTGATAACAAATTATCTAGAGATGAAGTTAGAGCTACTTTTAAAAAGTGGAAGAAATATAAAAGCACGAACTCAAGTGTTGAAAACAAAGCTGTAACATCTAACTTAAATCCATTATTAATAAAAGATATTAATAATTATGTTAAATGGAACGATGCAAATGGTAATGGTTTTATTGAAGGAGAGGAAATTAAGGGAAAGGATAAAAATATGTATCGTAACTTTTCTAAAATAGATAAAAACTCTGATAATAAATTATCAAAAGATGAGCTAACGCAAGATTTTAAGAAGTGGTGGAAAAAAGGTCCTATCATGATTAAATCTGAAACTGAAGATTCTGGTGCTGTACACCCTTTGTTAGAAAAAGACGTTAATAATTTTATTAAATGGAATGACAAAGACAAAAATGGATTTGTTGAAGGAGAGGAAATAAAGCAAAAACCATTGTATAAAAACTTCAAGAAAATTGATAAAAACTCTGATGGTAAACTATCTAAAGAAGAGTTAATTAAAGATTTTAAAAGATGGAAAAAATATCCAGCTGTTGCAGGTAGTGCTAAAAAAGACTTTAAAAATAAAGCTAAAAAGAAATATAACAAGAAAAGTTATAATAAAAAGCCTAGATTTAATTACGAGAAACTAACACAAAAAGAATTATTTTCTAGGTTTGATAAGAATAAGAACAATAAAATTGAGAAATCTGAAGCAACTGTAAAATCTTTAAAAGTAGATTTTTCTAAGATTGATAAAAATGGAGATTTAGAATTATCTAAAAAAGAAGTTAAAAAGTACCTTAAAAAAAATAAAAAATAATTTAAGTTATTTTTAATAAACAAACCTACTAGAGCTTTTACTAGTAGGTTTTTTTTATTCCCACTTTAATAATTGTCTGCTTTTCCAATACGTTTCAGGTACTACAGCTAATTTTTTTAAAGCAGCAATTTCTTGACTAGATAACGTTATATCTAAAGCCTTTAGATTACTCGTTAATTGGTATTCTGTAAATGCTCCGCTTAATACAATAGTAGGTTGAATGGTATCAATAATAAAACGTAAAGCAATTACATCAACAGTTGTTTGATGAGAGTTGGCTATATCCTTTAAAATTTTAGGAGTCTCTACAAAAACTCGTCCGTTAGCAACACCTTCTTTAATCACAACTTTTCTTCCTTTATTGGATAAGTTAAGTAATGTTTGGTATGTGCTTTGTTCAAATACATTATAAGTAACCTGAAAAACATCAAAAAGAAAAACATTGTTAATTTTTATTTGAGAAGCTTCTTTTAACACTGTGTTTTGATGAGGTCCACTAGTGGTAATTCCTATTTTAAGTCCAATCTCAGTTTTTAACTCATGTAGCTTTTTTAAAACTTTTGTGTTTTCTAAAACACCACTTTCTAAGGTGGCAGAATGTATTTGGTATACTTTTAAATTAGGAAGCAATTCTTTAGAGGTTTCCCATTGTTCTATTAATTTTTCAATACTATGCTCCTTTATTTCATGAGCATCTTTATAGCCAAGCTGCCAGTTTGCAACGTAGGTATATCCCCATTTAGTAGCAAGTAATGTATCTTTATAGCACTTGTTTTTTTGCCATTCTTTTAAAAATAGTTCGCCTTTTCCATAAGAAGGGGCTGTGTCAAAATATCGAATTCCTAAACGGTAAGCGATGTCTAGCATGTTAAAAGCATTTTGTTTAAATGTTGCTTCGCTTTTATCAATATTTTTTTCTTTCCTAATATTAATATACTCAGGCCTTCCTAATGCGGCTAAACCAAGTCCTATTTTAGTCATTCAATAATTTTTAAAGTTGTGCACAAGATATTAATTAACATTGATAATTGACGAGATATTGTAAAAGTACTAAGTATGTTTTATTGTATGGATTGGGTATGGTTGTAATCGTAGTATTTAATCTATATTTGTAGTCGATTTTTTATGCAACTATGTTAGAAAAAAATAAGAATAAGACTGTAGATTCCTTAGAAGTTAAGCAATGTATTACCACATTGAATTCTTTGCTAGAAGATACCAATCAGTTATACGATTTACCTGAAGACGAAAGAGTAGCTCTATTAAAAGTAGCAGGTTTATTAAGCAGACCTACTAAAGAAGAGCAGGATAGAAGGAGGAAGGATGCAAATAAGGCTGCAAAAAGGAAAAAAAGGGAAAGAGAAAAACATGCCAGGAAAGAAACGGGAATTCGTTCTGCAAGAGAAGCAGCTATTTTTGAGGCTCCTAAAATGTTAACGTTTACAGAGGTCGAAAAAGAAGATACTCCAGAATTAGAATCTCCAAGAAATTGTTATGTATGTAAAGCAAAGTTCACAAAATTGCATCATTTTTATGATAGTATGTGTAACGAATGTGGTGATTTTAATTATGCCAAACGTTTTCAGAACGCAGATTTAACAGGTCAAGTAGCGATTATGACGGGTTCTAGGTTAAAAATAGGATATCATATTACCTTGATGATGTTACGTTCTGGTGCTACTGTTGTTGCTACTACACGTTTTCCAGCAGATTCTGCAATTCGTTTTGCAAAAGAATCTGATTTTCATGAATGGGGGCATCGTTTAAAAATTCATGGATTGGATTTAAGACACATTCCTAGTGTTGAAATTTTTTGCAATTACATAGAACAAAAATACGATAGATTAGATATTCTCATCAACAACGCAGCACAAACGGTACGTAGACCGGCAGGTTTTTATACGCATTTAATGGAAAACGAAGAAAAACCATTGTCTGCTTTGCCTGTAAATGCCCAAGAATTGTTAACAGACCATTATGGTTGTTTAGAAGAGCTAAATCAATTGAGTGGAAAGGTAGTAGCTACTACTAAAAATGCTCCTGTCACTTGGCATGGAGAACAGCCAGGGGTTGGTTTAAGGTCGTCTGCTAAACTTTCTCAAATACCTTATAGTTTTGACAATTCGTTAACAACAAGTGAGGTGTTTCCTGAAGGGGAACTAGATGCAGATTTGCAACAGGTAGATTTACGTAAAACTAATAGTTGGCGTTTAAAAATAGGAGAGATTGAAACTACCGAAATGGTAGAAGTTCAGTTGGTAAATTCCGTAGCTCCTTTTGTGTTAATCAATCGATTGACAGCCTTAATGAAAAAAGAAAATACAGGTAAAAAGCACATTATTAATGTGTCTGCTATGGAAGGTAAATTTTATCGATTTAAAAAAGAAGATAGGCATCCGCATACCAACATGGCAAAAGCAGCTTTAAATATGTTAACACATACTTCTGCATCTACCTTTGCCAAACATGGAATTTATATGAATGCTGTAGATACGGGTTGGGTAACGGATGAAGACCCAGTAGAGCTGTCTAAAAAGAAAGAAGAGGTTCATGATTTTCAGCCTCCGTTAGATATTGTTGATGGAGCTGCCAGAGTAATAGATCCTTTGTTTGATGGTATTAATACAGGGAAACATTGGTGTGGTAAATTTTTAAAAGATTACCGACCTATTGATTGGTAAATCGCTACAAAAAAAGAGGAGTAAAGCTCCTCTTTTTTTATGCCTTAAATTGTTTTTTATGTTTGGGTTTGTTTCTTCTAAGCACCATATTTTGTATTTCTGCAATGTTGTGAGCTGCCATGATAGCTCGTGTAGCCAAATCTCCTTCATACAAACTAGTAACGGTTTGTTCCCAAAGTTGTAACCAATGCTTAAAATGAATTTCTTGAATATTGTGATGAAATTCGGCATCTGTTTGAATGTGTTTTTGAGTAGGACTTCCTTTAAACTTTGGAATTCCAAACAAATTAGTTTCCCAAAAGTTAGTTAGTTTATCTATATGTGTAGGCCATTCGTGGTCAGAAATCATATGGTTAAAGATAGGACCTAACAAACTATCGGTTTTAATTTTATCGTAAAAAGCACTTACCAATTTGTAAATATCGGCTCTATCTTTAATATCATTTTTCATACAACAAAAATACAATGTTAAATTTAATTTCTTTTAGATTAAACTATTCAAACATCTGTAAGTCTAATTCATCAAAACAATTATTAGTTAAATAAACAAAGTTTCGCAGTAGGCTTTTAGTCTTAGAAAACTATTTTTGTGATCAATTACTTAAACAATATTATCTTGAAACATATTCGTCTAAAATGGTATTCACCATTATTTTCTATCGTATTATTTTTATGGATGTCTAACATTGGTTTTTCACAAGTTGTAGGAACTGTTACAGATACAGCGAACGGTCAACCTATAGAATATGCTACAGTTACTTTACACACATCAGAAAACCAAAAATTAATAGCAGGTGTTGTGACTAACGAGAAAGGAACATTTGTTATAAAAAATATAAAACCAGGAACTTATAGTATTAAGAGTTCTTTTTTAGGATATCAAACAAACATGGTTAAAAATATACGTATTGATAAAAAAGGGGCTTTTGTAGATGTAGGAACTATTTCGTTAAATTTAGCGAGTAACGAGTTAAATACAGTGGTTGTTAGAAGTGAAAAGAAAAATGTAGTTCATAAAATAGATAGACAGGTTTTTGATGCCACAAAATACCAAGCGAGTAAAGGAGGAACTGCTACAGATGTCATTAAAAATTTACCCTCTGTTAGTGTAAACGGACAAGGAGAAATTAATGTTAGAGGTAGCAATAGCTTTGCCATATTGTTAAACGGTAAGCCTACACAGGGCGATGCCACGACTATTTTAGGACAATTACCAGCCAATGCTTTAGAAAAAGTAGAGTTAATTACCGCTCCGTCTGCAAAATACGATCCTGAGGGAACAGCTGGTATTTTAAATATTATTACCAAAAAAGGAGCTACCAATGGAGATTATGCACAAGTAAATGTAAGAGGTGGTTTTCCTTCTATAGAACCTTACGATACTAAAGAACATGCTCAAAGATATGGAATTGATGCAACGTACAATACCAAAACTGATCACTGGAATTTTTCTGTAGGAGCTAGCTATCAACGAAATGATAAAACAGGGAGAAGAGAAGGAAATGTATTTATTATTGATGAAACAAATATAAGAAACAACTTACCCTCTGATGGAGAACGTAGTTTTGATGATGTTAGCTACAATGGACGTTTTACGGTAGATTACATTCCGAATAACAAAAATGAGTTTTCTTTAGGATTGTTTGCTGGTAAAAGAAAAAAAGATAGATTGGCAGATATTGCCTACACCAATTTTAAACAGGATAGTGATGGAAATAGAATTGCCAATTCCGAGTTTAATTATTACAATCATAACTTAAGAACCAGAAAAGGAGATTTTGCTTTGGGAAGTTTTGATTATGCACATCTTTTTAGCAATCATTCTAAGTTATCTACTTCATTTCTTTATGAATATACTTTTTTAGGAGGGCCTACAGAAAATGATAATGTAGATACACCTGATTATGAAATTATCTATCAGCAAGAATACAATACAAACGACAATCCTTTAAATGGTATTCGCTATAACTTAGATTATAAATTACAACCAACAGACTTGGGAACGATAGAGGTTGGGTATCAATTTAGACATTTAGACCATAGGGGAGATTTTGATTATTTTAGAAGAACACCTCCGAGTTCAGACTTTTTGTTGGTTCCAGAATTTTCTAGTAAAATACAGTTAAAAAGAATTATTCATTCTGCCTATGTACAATTAAATGGATCTAAAAACAATTGGGATTATGCAGCAGGTGTTAGGGTAGAATCTATGGATAGAACGTATACAGAAAAATTAGTAACAGCCTCTCAAGATAGTATTTATACGTTTGATTTTGTAAAACTATTTCCATCAGCATCTGTTCAATACAAGCTAAATAAAAAAACAAGATTAAAAGCAGCGTATAGCAAAAGGGTACAACGTACCACCACCTTTAAAATGAATAGTTTTGCAGAAAGAGAGCATTCTGAAGTGTACGAACAAGGAGACAATCAGCTTAGACCTGAATTTATAGATGTGGTAGAGTTAGGGTTTACCAAAGATTTACCCAAAGGGAATTCAATATATGCAACAGCTTATTACAGACATACAAAAAATGTAATTAATAGAGTGAACACACTTGCTTATGAGCAGGATGCAGACAATCCAGGAAATTTTATTGTAAACGATTCTATACTAAATAGAGTATATTCTAATGTAGGAAGAAGCAATGCAGTAGGTTTAGAACTAGGGGCAACCCTAAAACCTGTAAAGAATTGGACAAATTTTATTGGAGCCAATCTTTATCATTATAGCATTGATGGGGAATTACAATTTAATCATAGAGATGGAATTACTCGTACGTTTCCTATTAATACAGATGCGTTTGTTTATTCTTTGAATGTAAATTCCACATATTATTTCTGGGAAAATGCAGTGTTACAATTTACGTTTAATTACCTATCTGATAGAAATACGGCATTAGGAGAAGATTCTAGATTTTATTCCCCTAATTTATCTTTTAAAAAGTCGTTTTACAACGATCAGTTAACAGCTACGTTACAATGGCAAAATATAGATTTGGGATTACTAAAAACCAACGAACAAAGGATTACTACCTCTAGACCTAATGAATTTTTTACCACGACTAATTATGTGTATGAAGTAGACATGGTTTCTCTAAATTTAACATATACTTTTAATAAGCTAAAAAACAAATCAAAATTTATTAAAAGTGAATTTGGGAAGAGAGAGTTTTAGCAGTTTAATTTTGAATGTTTTAAAATATTTAACATAATTTTTTCGAGTTATAAATTGATCACATAATTGAGAAAAAATGTTTCGATTCTTTTTTTAATTTTCTGAAAACAAAAGGCTATTTTTTGTAGTTTTTTGATAAAATAAAGTAATCTCTAAACTTTAAAAAATGAGCCTTTAGCTTTTGGTGAATTTCTTCATGAAGCTCAAAGAATTTAGAATTTCATACCCAACAAATATTCTATAAGAATTTGATAAAATTATTTTAGAATATTTATTGAAAACTAAGCACCAATACTCCCTAGTTCAATTCCTTCAGAATAAGCTACTTTAATATTGTTTTGATTAAAAGCATTTTTAATAGCTTGATGCGTATCGTAAGTAGCTTGCCAATAATGGTCTGGAGTGGTATAAGGTCTAATAGCTAAAATAATATTGTGAGTGTCAAAGTTTTCAATTCCTATTTCGGGTTCTAATTCTTGATTAAGTGTTGGAATTTTAGAAAGCTCTTTTTTTATAATTTCTTTTACTCTAGGAAAATCTTCGCTATACGGAATATGAATGTTTAGTTCTAGTCTAATTTGTTCTTTTTTAGAGAAATTAGCAACCACGCCATCTGTAATTTTAGCATTGGGTACAATTAATGTTTTTTTACCAGGTGTAATTAAAATAGTATTAAAAATTCCAATTTCTTCAACCTTACCAAAATTATCTTCAATTTGTATCCAATCATTTACTTTATAAGGTTTTAAAAATAGAATCAAAATTCCCGAAGCAAAATTCCCTAAACTTCCTTGTAAAGACAAACCTATCGCAAATCCCATAGCAGCAACAATAGTTACCAAACCAGATAGTTCTACACCTATAATAGAGACCGCTATAAAGATTAATACCAATTTTAAAAGAGTAGATAGTAGCGAAATTAAAAAAGGCCTCATAGTATCTGATACTTGAACTTTTTTTAGGCTTTTATCAAGTACAGAATTTACTTTTTTAATTAATTTAAACCCTAGCCATAATAATAAAGTAGCAAGTATAATTCTAGGTAAAAATTCAATTACATTTTCTTTAACAACCGTAATGTAATAGTTATAGTCTTTAGATAAAATGTTTTTTTCAATCATGTTTAATCGGATATTTTTTGTGAAAAATACAAAACATTTAAAAAAGTACCATACAATTTAGAATGAATAGCTTGTTGTAAAAAAGAATAAGTACCATAGAAAGCCTTAATTTTTTTTAAAAAGTATGTTTGCAACTCCTAACAAGCATAAAGCTCCTACAATAGAACATGTGATGTTAACTATAAATATTGTTGTATCTGTTTCTAAAATAGAATATTTTGCATATAATTTACCTATGGTTTTTAAAAATAAAATACTTCCAAAAACTCCTAGTATTGCATCACCAGAAATTCCAAAAGAATAGGTAGGTTTTAATTTTCCAAAAAGAAGGGATGTTAAAATTCCCATGGAAATACTAAATAAAGCAATAATCGTTTCAGTCACAATATTATGTTTACTTGAATGTTAGTTTTTGGATGTATCGGTCTTTGTGTTTTTTACAATAATGATAAGTATCTGTTTGTATTAATGGCCATATTCCCTATCGTCTATTTTCCCATTATTTATCTTTTTTTGTATTAAAAAATAAGCAATCATTAAAATAATACCAATGATTATCCAAGGAATAGCAACGGACATTCCGTATGTGCTTGTTGCAGTATTGTAAATGGTTAAATTATCGTTTACTGTATTTGTAGAAGGTAATAAAACAGGAAACATGGTTGCCAGGGTAGAGGTAATCCCTCCAAAAATCATTAAAGAAGAACAATAAAAAGCAGATGTTTCTTTTTTAAACTTTTTCACGAAAAACTGTCCTGTAAATCCAGTAAAATAAAGGATAGGAAAAATTAAGAATAATGGATTTTTTAGGTAGTTTTCTAAAGGGTGAGGTGTAATTAAATGCCAAATACTAATAGAGAAAACAGTAAAAACTCCTAAAGCGATGTTTAGTTGAAAACTAATGTTTTTTAATGGTTGATTGATGCTTGCATTTGTTTTTAAAACAATCCAATTGGCTCCGTGAATAGATAGGGTAATTACGGCTATTAAACCAATAACAAGTGTAAACCAATCAATAACTCCGGGAGTTTCGGAAAGCGGACTAAAACTGCTGTTCCAAAGCGGTAAAAAGAAGTAATGAGCTTCGTATGCAGCAACACTGTTTTCAATTCCTCCTAAATTAACACCTCTAGCTACATTTCCCAATGCAATTCCAAAGAATAAAGTGAGTAACAAGCTAGATACACCAAAAGCTCTGTCCCAAATCGTTTTCCATAAAGTATGATTAAATTGTCCTCTAAGTTCTAAACCTAAAGCTCTAAAGATTATAAGCCAAAGAATAATGATCAGAGGAAGATAAAACCCACTAAAAACAGAAGCGTACAATGTAGGGAAAGCCATAAATAGAAGTCCGCCAGCAGCAACCAACCAAACTTCGTTAGAATCCCAAAATAATCCTGCGGCTTTAGAAATAACTTCCTTGTCTTTTTCTTTTTTTGCAAAAAATAAATGAATAATTCCTGTTCCAAAATCGTACCCATCTAAAATAAAAAATACAGTGAGCACTAGTGCAATAATAATAAACCAAACAGTTTCCATAATATTAATGAGTTTTAGATTGAGGACCTTGATAGATTGTTTTTCCGATTAAGACCAGAAAAAGTAAACCGAGTAGCATGTATAAAGCTACAAATCCTAATAACGTAAAAAGGGTATTTCCAGAAGATACCGTTGGAGAAATCCCTTGTGCTGTTTTTAAAAGTCCGTACACCAAATAAGGTTGTCTACCTAACTCTGCCACATACCATCCGGTTAAATTTGCAATAAAAGGAAACGGAAGTGCTAACAATATGGCCCATAAAATAGGTTTGTAGCTATAGATTTTCTTAAAGTAAAGCAACAAAGCAGCAATTCCCATAATGGCAATAAATATAGTTCCTAAACCTACCATAATGTGATATGAATAATAAAGAGCAGGAATATTGTCTGGCAATTCTTCTTTTTTGAAATGATCCATTCCTATGATTTGTCGATCCCAATCTTGGTATGTTAAAAAACTAAGCACATTAGGAACGGCTATTTTATTGTCTAATTTTTTCTCCACCATATTGGGTTGGCCAATCAAAACAATTTCTGCACCCGCATGTTCGGTTTCAAAAATACCTTCCATAGCAGCAAAAGCAGCAGGCTGATATTTTGCTACATTTTTAGCATTTAAATCTCCTGTAGGGAAGGCGACCAATAAACAGGATACAAGGCCAAAAATAACTCCTGTTTTTAAAAAAAGTTTTCCATGTGTTTTATTTTTTTTGATAAGTAGGTAAAACGCACCAATACTAGCAACTACAAAAGAAGAAGTTACTAAAGAAGCCATTTGGTTGTGTAAAAAGGCAGGAATTAGCCAAGGATTGCTAAAAAGTTCTGAAAAATGTGTTAACACAAACTTTCCATTGTTTAAGATTTCATACCCTACAGGATGTTGCATCCAAGCATTGGTAGCCAATATGAAATAACCACTCGCCCAAGAACCTAAAAAAACAAAGAAGCCTGTTAAAAAGTGTAATTTTTGTCCCATTTGTTTTTCTCCAAAAATAAATAAGGCTAAAAAAGAAGATTCTAAAAAGAACGAAAAGGTACCTTCCATGGCTAAGGTCTGACCGATAATTCCTCCTGTTAATTCAGAAAACTTTGCCCAATTGGTTCCAAATTGAAATTCCATAGGAATTCCCGTTACTACTCCCATGGTAAAATTCAAGGCAAAAATTTTCATAAAAAATTTTGCAGCATCGTTATAGATTTCTTTGTTAGATTTTAAATAAGATCCTTTAAAAAAAAGAATAATTAAAGAAAGCCCCATGGTGAGTTGTGGGAAAATGTAGTGGAATGTAATCGTAAAAGCAAACTGCAAACGATCATAGAAAATCATATCTTCCATTAGGAATTATTTAGAGGTGGTTTTTTATGTAAAAGTTGTTGATTTATCTACCTTTTTGATGAGATAAAATACACTATTAAATTTACAATATTTAGTTGATTTTTAGATGAGATTTTAGGATAAAAAATGATTTTTTTCATAAGAATTTGTACATTTAAAATCTTGAAAAATAAATTATGAGTAAACGTGTTGAATCTTCGGTTTTTAAGTTTTTAAATCAGTTAAAAGAAAATAATAACAGAGAGTGGTTTGCCGATCATAAAGATTGGTTTGTAGAAGAAGAACAGAAGTTAAAGCTATTTTTTTCTACGATAATGGAGGGCTTAAAAGAATACGATGATATTGAAGATATGAAAGCCTATAGAATTTATAGAGATGTACGTTTCTCTAAAGACAAGTCTCCGTATAAAATTTATAGAAGCTGTAGTTTTAAAAGAGCTACAGAAGCATTAAGAGGAGCCTATCATGTTGAGGTTACTCCTAACGGATCTTTTGTGGCATGTGGTTTTTGGCAACCTAATAAAGAAGATTTATTAAGAATTAGAAAAGAGTTTGAAGTAGATGCTTCTGAAATTAACGAGATTATAAACAGTTCTGGTATTCAACAAACATTTGGAGGCTTTTACCAAGGGGATACATTAAAAACAGCTCCTAAAGGTTTTGATAAAGAACACGAAGCCATAACCTTGATTCGAAAAAAAGATTTTTTGTTTTTAAGAAAATTCACTGACAAAGAGGTGCTGTCTAAAAATTTTTATGATGAAGTGCTTGCTTCTTTTCAAGCATGTAGACCTTTTTTAGATTACATGAGCAGTGTGTTAACAACCAACTTAAACGGAGAATCTATTATTTAACAAAGTAGATAGTTGTTTTGTTAAAATTTGTTGTATTTAAATTAGAATTAACTAATGTTAACTATTGAAAAGATAAAAATATATAACAAATTTAATGGGGATATCGATGCATTCGGCCGTGGTGGAAAAATGTCTGAACATGATCGATTAGATGATGATGATTGGTGTTTAATTGATGAATTTGAACAGGATGTAAAATTGATTTCTGATAGACTTGTATCTAAAGAATTTAGAGAAAAAGCTTTATACAAGTTGAATGAAAATTGTGATTTGGAAACAGAAGAATATTTCAAATCAAAAATTCTATTTTATACAGATTTTAAAGAAGTTTTAGAAATAATAGTTTATGTCAAATCAAGAATTAATGATAAAATTGATATGGTTTGGTCAGGATTTGATAATGCCGAAGTTTTAACAGAAGAACTTGAGTCTTACCAAAAACAAATAGAACTTTTGGACTTTGATACTTTAGAAAAAATAATAGTGGAGTTTTTACAGATTGGTAATTACCAAGAGGTGGCAATATTAAATGGTTGGAGTACTGAATATTTAAAAGTAGCTGAAAAATTTTATTTTATTCATAAACGTATTGAAGAAAAACTACTTATGACAACACCTGTATGTAACACGAATTTTTGGACGAAATTTAAAAATCTATTCAATTAATGAAGTCTGTCAAATCTTTTTGATTGGGTTTAAAAATAAAAAGATTTTGCGAAGTGTTTATTTGAAAGTTTAGCACTGCTGAATTTCGCAATACGCATAGCCCAAACCAATTCATTTAATAATCAACCTCAATTTTATGTATAATAACATACATAAATTAAATACACGCAGACAATTTTGTTGAGCATAAACATTTTCTTTGCAAGACTTTTATTAAAATATTCTTTAAAAAGTATTATTTTATTTATAAGATGATTATTTTTTTAAGAAAAAATATAAATATTCTTTAAATTAGCACCAATAGTCTTAAAAAATGAAAAAAACACTTTTACTTATTTTCATGCTGTTATCTGTGCAATTTAACGCACAGAATTTAGAAGAAACGGCATTTTCTAAAATTAAAACCTTAAAAAAACTAGTTAAAAAAGCAAAACGAAAAAATATAGATGTTTTAAAAGAAGAAACAACTATAAGAACTGCGGAAGTATTTTTAAAATATGCCAATTGGGATGAAAAAAATATAGATGCTAATATAACGGCCTTTAAAGCATTTTCTCCATTTAAAAAGGATGCTGAAAAATATGCGAATGAATTAGCAGATTTTGAAAGGAAAGATGTGGTTAAAATGCTGGAGAAGGCCATTGAGGAGATTACGATGGTTTCCAAAGGGAAAATAGTTAGAAAGCCCAGCCCTCAAGTAAATTGGGCAAAGGTTACTGTAGAAAATGATCAGTTAACGTATCAAAATAAACCTGTTTTTTTAGCAGATTACACCTGGAAACCCAGTACAAAAGAGTTAGAAGAGTTTCATGGAAGTCAAGATGGATTTTTCATCACACCTAGTTATCTAGTTGATAAGGAAGGTAAATTAAACCCTAGAAAAGAGCAAGAATTAGCAACAAAACCTTCTGGAAATTTAGGATTTATTTTTTTGAACCATAAAAGTGTGCCTAAATGGGCAGCATCTGTATATGGACCCGACTTTAAAATGAGAGAAGACACCTACACTGCTTACGATATCGATCATCCGGGAGCACGTTATATACAAGAAAAGTTATTGGGAGCTGTGGTACCTTATACAGCAGAGAAAAAGTACGCTGAGTTAGGGTATATGTTGTGTAACGAACCTCATTTTTTTACACAAAAAAAAGGAACTAAAAAACAATGGGCATCGGGACCTGTCTCTAAGTATACAATTGATAAATTTAAAAACTGGTTACAGACGAAACATACAAGTATAAAAACTTTAAATGAATACTGGAATACAAATTATGCTACGTTTCAGGATGTGAGTATTGAAATTCCTATAGATATGTCTTTAAGAGGGAGTGCTAAGTGGTACGACTGGTCTTTGTTTAACATGGATAGAGTGACAGATTGGTATGCTTTTTTAAAGTCGGAAATTTTAAAGCACGATGCACAAGCAAAGGTTCACCTTAAAATTATGCCTAATTTATGGACAGAGAATAAAAGAGTCCATGGAATTGATTTGGAGGCTTTAACAGATATGAGCGGTATTATAGGAAACGACTCTGGGGCGGGGCATAAAATGTACTGGGGAAAGCACGAGTGGACAGAACATTATAGGTTTGAATGGAGAGAATTGTGTATGGGGTTTGATTTTATGAAATCCGTGAGCCCTAACAAAATTAACTTTAATTCAGAATTACATTATTTATCTACAGGTCAATCCAGAGATTTGTATTTAGAACCAACATATGCAAGAGCTACTTTTTGGTTAGCTCATACCTATGGTATGACGGCGAGTCAAATATGGTACTGGCCAAGGAATGCAGACGGATCAATTTCCAAAAAAGCAAGGAAGGATAAAGGTTATGCAGGTTCTAACATTCATCAGCCAAGAGTAACGAATGAAGTTGCAATGACTTTAATTGATTTAAATAGCAACGCAGAGGAAATTATGGCTTTTCAAAGACAAAGAAAACCATTGAGAATCTTTTATTCAAAAACCTCTGCAATCAATAAAAGGAAACATATGGATGATGTGTTTGAATTGTATGAGAAATTACATTTTGAAGGTACGCCTTTAGGATTTGCAACTCAAAATATCCTAGAGAAACAAGATCATACGAATTGGGATGTAGTATTGGTACACAAAACTCCTTATGTTACTAAGAAAGAATTAGATGCTTTACAAGCTTATTTAAATAAAGGGGGAACTGTAGTAATGGATACGGTTAGTTTAAAGAAAAATGAATACGGTGTTCCTTATGTATCAACATTAACTTCTGGTACAGGTAAATTAATGGTGTTACCATCTGCAGAAGAAATAAAAGAAGAAGCAATGGGTTTGTTAGAAAAAAGAAACTTATTGTCAGAAGTGGTTGTGCAAGAACAAAATGATGTAGGAAGAAAAGGATGTGCTTGGAAAGTAATAAAAACAAAAGAAAACAAACATATTTTATCTATTGTAAACATAGGAAAACACCAAGCAAAATTATCAATAGCATTAAAAGACAAAGCACAATTTATCTGTAAAGATTTAATTACAGGAGTAGAAGTAAGTAAAAATCCTGAATTAAAACCTAACGATGTATATTTTGTAGAAATAATTAAAAAATAAAAATAAAGATGAACAAACGTAAAATAATACAAAACATTTTTGGGGTACTACTTGTTTTAATAAGTGTTTCTGTACAAGCACAAGTCATAAAACAAAAAAAGAATGTTTTGTTAATTATGGTAGATGATATGAACGATTGGGTAGGAGCTTTTGGAGGTCATCCGCAAGCAAAAACTCCTCATATGGATGCTTTGGCTAAAAAAGGAATGGTGTTTAAGAAAGCTTATTGCTCTGTACCGCTTTGTAATCCATCAAGAACCAGTATGCTTACAGGTTATCAACCTTTTAAAACAGGTGTGTATGGTAACAAGGAAAATTTTAGAGATATGGATGGTTTTGAAAACACAACTACTTTACCTCAGTATTTTGAGAAAAATGGCTATAAAACAGCTGCTGCTGGTAAAATATTTCACAGCCCTAGAGGTACTAAACCTCAGCCTAAAAAGGGGAGTGATCCAGGTTCTTTTCAGCAAGAACATAAAGGAGGGTTAGGAGTTCAATTTCCCCCAGTAGCACAACGTCATCAACACGGTATTGACTTTGAAAGAGCAGGAGTGAAAGGAAGTAAAACAAGATCTTTTGATTGGTTGGGAATTGATATTGAAGATGAAAGAACCCATGATTGGAAATCGGCAAATTATGCGGCTAATTTTTTACAAGAAGAACATGATAAACCTTTCTTTTTAGCTTGTGGTATTTTTAGACCTCATTTACCGTTGTATGCTCCACAAAAGTATTTTGATATGTTTGATGAAGAGAGTATTCAGCTACCTAAAGTCATCAATCAAGATTTAGAAGATGTAGGAAAAATAGGTTCTAATTGGGTGGGTAGAGGTAAATTGCATAAAGAGGTTGTAAGAAATAACCAACGGAAAGCCTTTGTAAAAGCTTATCTAGCAAATTTGGCTTATGCAGATGCATGTGTAGGACATGTATTAAACGGATTAGAAAAAAGTAAGTATACAGAAAATACGATGGTTGTTTTAATGGGAGACCATGGTTGGCATTTAGGAGAAAAAGAACATTGGAGCAAGCAGACGCTTTGGGAAGAAGCCGCTAAAACTCCTTTAATTATATACGACCCTAACAAAGGAAAAAGCGGAGTGAGCTTAAAAACAGTTTCTTTAATAGATGTGTACCCTACCTTGATAGATTTGTGTGAATTGCCTAAAAAAGAGGATTTGGATGGGAATAGTTTTGCACATTTAGTATCAAATCCAAACGGAATATGGGAGCACCCAGCTTTAACCACCAAACAAAAAGGAAACCATACGTTGCGTAACGAAAACTTTAGATATATTGTATATGTAAATGGAGAAGAAGAATTGTATGATCATCGTATTGATCCCAATGAATGGAACAACGAAGTAAATAATTCTAAATACAAAAGTGTTGTAAAAGATTTTAGAAAGCAATTAAAAATTTTGTTGAGACGATAAGTAGTTTGTTACTAAGTTTGCTATTCTTTTATTATGACAACTTAAAATGAATGATTTTTAATTTTAAGTTGTCTAATTTTTAGGGGATTCCACGCATTACAAAAAGGAGTTGTTTGTAAAATCAATTAAAAGATGATAAAATTATAAGAAACAATTTTATTTTTACAATTCTTAATAGTAGAATATCTTATGATCGATCACATTCATCAAAAAATAAAAGATTTACGAACACAATTACATAGGTTAAATTATGAATACTATGTGTTAGATGCAGCTTCGGTATCGGATTATGAGTTTGACATGCTTTTAAAACAACTTCAGGATTTAGAAAAACAACATCCGGAGTTTTTTGATGCAAATTCTCCTACAGAAAAAGTAGGAGGAACGGTTACCAAAAATTTTGAAACCGTAGTTCATAAGAATAGAATGTATTCTTTAGACAATTCTTACAATGCACAAGACTTGCAAGATTGGGAAACGCGTATTTCTAAAATTATTGAAGGGGAAATCAGTTATACGTGTGAATTAAAATACGATGGCGCTTCTATTAATTTGACCTATGAAAATGGAGCTTTGATAAAAGCAGTCACTCGAGGAGATGGTGTTCAGGGAGACGATGTAACGGCAAATGTTAAAACCATTAAATCGTTGCCTTTAAAATTACAAGATAACTTTATTGATAATTTTGAAATTAGAGGAGAAATTATATTGCCGATAGAAGGATTCAATCAAATGAACTTGTTAAAAGAACAAGCAGGAGAAGAAGCTTATAAAAATCCTAGAAATACCGCTAGTGGAAGTTTAAAACTTCAAGACAGTGCAGAGGTTGCTAAACGTCCGTTGGATTGTTTGCTGTATCAGGTAGTAAGTTATCATAACGAATTTGAAAGCCATGCGGTTTCTTTAGAAAAGGCAAGAAAAGCAGGTTTTAAGGTGCCAGAAACTATTAAAGTAGTAAATTCTATAAAAGAGGTTTTGGCATTTGTAAATTACTGGGACAAAGCTCGTTTTGAACTCCCTTACGAAACCGATGGTATTGTGATTAAAGTGAATAACATTCGTCAACAAGAAGAGTTGGGCTATACTGCAAAATTTCCTCGTTGGGCCATTGCTTATAAATTTAAAGCAACACAGGTGGCTACTCAATTACATCAAATCACATATCAAGTAGGACGTACAGGAGCTATTACTCCTGTAGCAAATTTACAACCTGTTCAGTTGGCAGGGACTACGGTAAAAAGAGCGTCGTTACACAATGCCGATCAAATTGCGTTGCACGATATTAGAATTAACGATGAGGTGTATGTAGAAAAAGGAGGAGAAATTATTCCTAAAATAGTAGGTGTAAATTTGTCTAAAAGACCTATAGATTCTCAAGAAACTGTATATGCAACACATTGTCCAGAATGCAATACTCAATTGGTAAGAAAAGAAGGAGATGCTAAGCATTATTGCCCTAATGAATATGGTTGTAAACCTCAGGTTTCTGGAAAAATTCAACATTTTATTAGTAGAAAAGCCATGAATATTGATGGTTTAGGTTCTGAAACAATTGATTTGTTGTGTGATGTTGGATTGATTACAAATTATGCAGATTTGTACACTTTAACGTATGATGAAATTTTAAATATAGAAAAAGCATACGAAGCAGAAGACTCGGGTGTTTGTTATCAAGGAAAATTACAAATAAACATAGAGAATGCGTTGTTTGGTTTGGGGTATGCCAATATTTCTAAAAGACTAGCAAAAATATTATCAGAAAAGTTAAGGTATGTGCAAGACATTGTAACTACTAATTATAGTTTAGATAAAAAAGATACAGCGATCACAGAGAAGTTTATCAGAATTTTTAAACATAGGTATGATATTATTATCAAACAAAAATTAACGGATTTTGAAGCTTTAGAGGGCTATATATCTTTACAAGATTTTTTATTGTTAAAGTTTAAAGGGAAAGAAAAAGGAGAAAGTCTGTTTGATAATAGTTTTGAAGAATTGTTAAATGCTTGTAACAATATTAGCTATGTTGATGAATTAAAACAACTTGAGGTATTTGAGCGTAAATACGAGAAGTTTCATGAAGTTATTAGTAAAATATCTAATAGAAGAATTGTAGGGATTAGAGAAACGGGAGCTAAAAATATACTAGCAGGAATAGAAGCCTCTAAACAAATCCCTTTTGAAAAGGTTTTGTATGCCTTGGGAATTCGTTTTGTAGGAGAAACTGTGGCAAAAAAATTAGCGAAGCATTTTAAGAATGTGGATGCTTTATTGGCTGCGGATTTTGATACTTTAATTGCTGTAGATGAAATTGGAGATAAAATAGCAGAAAGTATTATTGCTTTTAGAGAATTGGAACTTAATATAGAGATGATAGATAAATTGAAATGTGTTGGTTTGCAATTTTCGTTATCAGAAGAGGTGTTAAAAAATCAATCGGATGTTTTACAAGGACAAACCTTTGTAGTTTCTGGAGTATTTTACAAAGTATCTAGGAACGAACTTAAAAAATTGATAGAAGATAATGGAGGAAAGGTAAGTAGTTCCATTTCTAAAAAAACAAATTATGTAGTAGCAGGTGATAAAATGGGACCTGCCAAGCTAAAAAAAGCAACAGATTTAGAACTTTCCATTCTTTCTGAAGAAGAGTTTTTAACCATGGTTTTGTAATTTTTAAACAAGACTACGATTGACTATAGTGTACACAACTAATTACAAAATTAATTATCTAAAGGAGTATAACCATACTTTTTTAAAATAGTTTGAGCAGACTTAGATGTAATGAAATTTTTAAAGAGTTTACTACTCTTTGCTAAATTGTTGTTGTTTTGTTTTAAAACAACAATTCCTTGTTGAATAGGAGTGTATAGGTTTTGTGGAATTTCTAGCCAATTTCCAGCCTTATTGTTTTTAATATATGGAAGTGTTGATTTAGAAGTGAAACCAATTTGAGAAGTTTTAGACAAAATAAACTGATTTACTTGAGCAATGTTTTCTCCAAACACCAATTTATGTTTTAGAGTAATATCTATTTCTAAATTTTTTAAGACCTCTTGTGCGGCAAATCCATAAGGAGCAGTTGCAGGGTTGGCAATGGCTATGTGTTGTATATTAGTAGCTTTTAGTTGTTGTAATGATGCTTGTATAGATGGGGTATTAGACCACAAAATTAATTTTCCGTAAGCATATACCAATGGTGTTGTATCAGTCATCCCTTTTTGATGTAAATACTTAGGGTATTTTAAATTTGCAGATAAAAACACATTGTAAGGAGCTCCTTGTTCTATTTGAGCGGTTAATTTACCAGAAGAACCTACAATAATGTCACAATTAATATGAGTATTTTTAGTAAACTCATTGCATAGTTCTTTTATAGCAAATTGCATGTTAGCAGCTATAGCAATGGTTAATTTTGTGTCTGTAGATTTTTCACAAGCATTAAATAAACAACATGCAAACAATAGAAAAATAATACGTGGTCTCATTAATATTAATGTTTGCTTTGGTACAATTTAGGAGTCCAAGAAACGGCTAAGTATAAAAACTGAGCTACTTTATTAGGATCTCCATTTTGTGGAGTACTTAAAAAATTAATTCCTTCATTGGCTACTAAAAATAAGTAAGCAAACTCTATGTTTGTATAGTGATTTGCTTTGTAAGAAGACTTAAAATCGTTTTCCCAGGCGTAGAATTTATTTAATTTTTCGGTTTCGTTATTTTTTGTTTTGATGAGCCTAGAATTTGCACCCAACACATGACTTTGCCAATTTAAACGTAATTTTTTATGAAAGTAAATATCTTGTGTAAGGTACGGATTTATAATTCCTTCATGCTCATTGGTTCTTACGGTTAATTGCGTATAATCCAATTGTCCGTTGTGTCTATGAAAGGCTCCGTACTGTGTTAAGAAGGCGGTAGATTTAGCATCGTTTTGGTTTTGATCTCCACTAAATATTTGAGCTCCTAAAGTAATATGGTAGTTTTGAGTAGCCTTCCATTTTACATGGGGTTCTATGTAATAAGCGTTGTGTTTTTTTCCGTTTTCAATAGCTCCCCACTGATAGAATGCAGAAAATGAAGCCTGTAAATTTTGATGCGTTATTGCAAGCGTCGCTCCATGTGTGTATTTC
>CALHCC010000128.1 GCA_937930675.1 uncultured Flavobacteriaceae bacterium | reverse complement strand
GAGCATAAAGGAATGCGTTGGCATGATGGAGATTTCTATAAATTTATGGAAGCCATTAGCTATTTATACGCTCAGAATGGAGACCCAAAATTGTTAGAAGAATTAGATAGCTATATCGAAATTATTAAAAAAGCACAAGTTGGAGACGGGTATTTACAAACTCAAATTCAATTAAATAACAAAGTAGATCGTTACGAAAATCGTAAATATCATGAAATGTATAATACAGGGCATTTATTAACATCTGCTTGTATTCATCATAGAGTTACAGGAAAAAGAAACTTCTTAGATATTGCAATTAAACATGCAGATTTGTTATGTGTACAATTTATGCCAGATAATAAACTATTAGGACGTTTTGGATTCAATCAAACACAAATTATGGGATTGGTGGAGTTGTATAGAACAACTAAAGATGAAAAATATTTAAAGTTGGCTGAAAAATTCATCAACAATAGAGGGAAATATAAAGTAGAAGAAGTGTCTACTACTATAGGATATCCTATTGGAGATATGGTACAAGAACGTACACCATTGCGTAAAGCAAAAGAAGCTGTAGGACATGCCGTATTGGCATTGTATTATTATGCAGGAGCAGCGGATGTGTATGCAGAAACAGGAGAAGAAGCCCTAATAACAGCTTTAGACAGATTGTGGAACAATGTTACAGATCAAAAAATGTATGTAACAGGAGCTGTAGGGCAAACGCATTTTGGAGCCTCTAAGCATAGAGATAAAATTGAAGAAGGATTTATAGATGAGTATATGATGCCTAATTTAACGGCTTATAACGAGACTTGTGCAAATATTTGTAACTCTATGTTTAGTTACCGTATGTTAGGATTACACGGAGAATCTAAGTACGCAGATATTATGGAATTAGTATTGTACAATAGTGGTTTGTCTGGTATTAACTTAAAGGGAGATAAATATTATTACGCAAACCCATTAAGAGTAATTAAAGGGGCTAGAGATTACGATCATATGAATACAGAATACCCTACTCGTCAGGATTATTTAGAGTGTTTCTGTTGTCCACCGAATTTGGTAAGAACAGTAGCTAAAGTATCTGGTTGGGCATATAGTTTGGCTAGTAATGGAGTTGCAGTTAATTTATATGGAGGAAATGAATTGAATACAAAAATGTTAGATGGTTCTAAATTATCTTTAACACAAGAGTCCCAATATCCTTGGAAAGGAGCTGTGAAAATTACGGTAAATAAAGCTAAAAAATCTGCTTTTGATGTGATGTTAAGAATTCCTAATTGGGCAGATGGAACTACCTTACAAGTAAATGGAAAAGATTCAGGAGTAAAAGTAGTTGCTGGAGAATTTGCAACCCTTAACCGTAAATGGAAAAAAGGAGATGTGATTACATTAGATTTTCCTATGGATGTTTATTTTGTAGAAGGACATTCAAGAATAGAAGAAGTTCGAAATCAAGTAGCTATTAAAAGAGGGCCTGTTGTATATTGTTTAGAGTCTGCAGATTTACCTAAGGATGCTAAAGTAGTAGATGCTTATATTAAAGGAGATTTAAAAGGTCTTAAAGCAGAATACAAGCCTAACTTATTAGGAGGTGTAACAGCTATTTCCGGAGAAGTAATGTTAAGAAAAGATACACCTAGTACAAAAATGTACAGTAAAGTTACAAAACCAAAGTTAGAAACGTATAAAACTCAGTTTGTACCTTATTATTCTTGGTCTAATAGGAATAATGGTAAAGAGAGTGAAATGAGTGTTTTCTTGCCAGTTGTTTGGTAATAAACAATGTAAATTTAAAATTAGAAAGCCTATATCTATTTAAAGATATAGGCTTTCTAATTTTTTAGAGTAAATCCTCTAACGCTTGTGTTGTGTGAAGAGGAAAGTTTTAAATGTTTAGGTCTTTGACAAATTAGAATTTAAACAGAAAATTTGCACGTTCGTATTCGTGTATAGGAGGGTTTTATTTATTGTTACGTCGTTTAGATAAAAGTATGTGGGATTGTTTGTTATAGTCTGTTATTGTAAAGAAGAATCTTTTTCTTAAAGCTTAACTAGTTTTAGGAGATGTTCTTTTATGTAAATTTATCTTGGTAAGGGTAATTGTGTTAATTTTAAAACATGAAGAGGTTTAAATATTAAGTAGAATTTTTTGGATTGTAAGGGGTAATAAGAGAAAGAAGTTGTGTTTTAACAATGTTACTTCTGTATTATTGTTTGTCTATCTAAAATAATAGTACGCCAATTTATTGAAAAATAAATAAATGAATTTAACAGATAAACTTGAGTTTATGCGACAGAATAAATTCAAAATGGTATTACCTATTGATGGAATAAAAAAACTTCAACATTGTATAGTGTGTTGAAGTTTTTTGTTAGTGAATTGAAGATGGATATAAAAAACTAATCTATAGTAAACTCGGCTTTACTTCCATTAGATGCTTTAGCTATATATTTACCAGGAAATAATTTGGAAACTTTTAAATTATTAGTCTTATTAAAAAATAAAATTTCATTTCCATCCATATCATAGATCATTACAGATAAGATTTCATCAGTTGAAGTTACGGTTATTTTGTTTCCTTTTTTTAGAACGTTAATAGGAGCTCCATGTGGTTCTTCTGGAGCTGCCTTTTTAATAGCAGGCTTGCTTTTTGCATAACTATTTTTATTATTGTGAACTTCAGAACCAACAATGGTAAGAGGTATTCTAACAGCTTTACCCCACATTAATTTACCTTTAGAAGCACTGTAAAATCTATGATTTATTAAAACTTCGTAATTACCAGGAGTTATTTTTTTATTATAAAGTTCTAAAGGATATTTTAAATTTTTAAATCTAAAATTTTGAACAGATTTTGGTGGGTCGGTTTTGTAAGTTGTATCTGTTCCTGCTTTCTTTTTAGTTTTTACATTGTCTATTTTCACGAAGCCATATTCAATGTAGTTTCCTTCTTGTTCAGGAATCTGAACATCCCAAGAAATAGAAAGCGTTGATCCGTATTCAGCAACGAGTGTTTCAAACTCATCAGTAGACTCAGATAAAATAATAATATTACTGTTTTGCGAGTAAGAAAAAGAAAACGCTAAAAAGCAAAAGAGTTTAAGTGTGTTTTTTATCATTGTTTGGGGTTTTTATATTCCTAATATATTAAAAAAAAATGTAGAAGTGTTAAAAAACAATACTTAATTTTTTGTTATGTTTAAAATATCTTAGTTTTAGAGAGGTGTTTTGAAAAATCTTTTAATTAAATATACAGTATCTATTGTGTATTTTTGCAATACATTTGTTTAAAATAGTATTGAATGGTTAAAAAAACTATCTTTTTATTGTGTTTTTTATTTCTGTATAATGTCTTGTATTCACAAGATCATTCTTTATCTTATTATAAATCTTTAAATATATCCAATGGGCTTACTCATAATGGGGTAACCTCTATATTTAAAGATTCCAAAGGTTTTGTGTGGATTGCTACTTATGATGGGTTAAATAAATATGATGGTTATAGAATTAAGCAATACAAAAATACATTTAAAAAAACGATACTTAATAACAACAGGGTAAGAGTTGTAGAAGAAGATGATAAAGGAAATTTATTAATCGGTACTGATAGTGGTTTAACAGTTTATAATATAGAACAAGAAAGATTTACAAAGTTATATTCCACAAGTACTAAGGAGCTGAAAAATGAGCCCATTATTACAAAAATCACCATTCATCCTAAAACAAAAGAGATTGTATGTAGTACAGAAGGAAATGGACTTTATGTGTTTAATGCAAATTTTGTTTTTCAAGGTCAATACCAATACACAACGGAGATAAATAATAAAAAATGGATTTTAAACTCTATTTTGTTAGATGAAGAAAATTATTTATTTGTTACTTCTTTTTATGCAATTCTTTTTAATATTAAAACTAAAGAGCTAGTACCTATTAGACATCCTAAGTTGTTTAACTGTAGTTTTGTTAAAAAATACAACCAAAATACATTTTATGTAGGGAATATAAAGGGGGGGGTGACTTTTTTTACATACAAATCTATAGCAGGAAATTGTGAGTTTAAGCAAAAAAAAAGATATTTAAAAACTCAGAAATTTATTTGTGCTAATGTAGATTATAAAAATCAACTTTGGTTAGGAGGGAAAAGGGGAGAAGGAGCTTTAAAAATATCCGATATTCATAACTTAAAAAATCAAAAGGAATATGATTTTAATTATTTTTTAGGTGATTCAAAAAAATTAAGAGTAAGTACTATTACTAGTTTTGATGATAAGTATGTTTGGGTAGGCTCTTTTAATGAAGGTGTTTTTTTAATAAACCTTAAAAGAACTCCCTTTTATACAGGAGTTATAGAATATGATAAGTTTTTAAGTATTATTAAAAAAGACAATCATCATATTTATGTTAATGATAAGCTTAATAAAACGAAAATATTTAATTTTCAAAAGAAGATATTTAAGAGTGTTACTTCTGATGTGTTAAAGAAAAATGTTAGAATTATTTATGTAGATTCAAAAGAGAATACATGGATAGCTATAAGTAAGAGAAAAAAAGAAATAATAGGAAGAATTTTAAAAGATTCTAATAGTATAGACACTGTTTTAGTGCAGCCTTCTGTATCAGGTAAGTGTTTAGGTGTTGTTGAAGATAATAAACATAATATATGGTTATCTTATAATAAAAATGTTTATAGGATAAACGTAAATAAGAATCAAAAGATAGAAAATATAGAGGATTTATCGCAAAACCCTTCTTTTAAAACACATGACTATGTTGCTAATAGGTTTTTATACGTAGATCCAGTTTACAACTATTTATGGATTGGAGATAAAACAGACGGTTTGGTTCGTGTTCAATTAAAAGCAAAACAAAAATTAGAAAAAGCTAAAATTGATTATTTTGTAGTAGATAAAACAAACCCAAATTCCATTACATCTAATTTTGTAAGTTCTATTGTACGATTGCAAAATAAAGAATTATGGATAGGAACAGAAGGAGGTGGTATTTGTAGGGTAGAAGATGATATTTTAGAAAAACCAAAATTTAATTCGTTTACAGAAGAAGAAGGCTTGTCTAATAATGTGGTAAAAGACATTTTAGTAGATAGTGAACAAAATTTGTGGATAACCACTAATAATGGTTTAAATAAATTTAATGTTAAAAATAAAACATTTAGAAGCTTTACTAAAAACGAAGGGTTACCTTTTGAAAACTTTTACTTTGGTTCAAAAAAAATTAGTGAAAATAATTTTGTGTTATTGGGGAACGAACGTTTTTGTTATTTCAACACAAAAAGTATTATTGACAGCGAAGAAATTCCTTCTTTAACATTTGGGGAACTTTCCATTTATAATAAAGTAATCAATGTAAATGATACTATAAATGGTCGTGTACTGTTAAAGCATGCGTTAACAGACGGTCAAGAGATAGAATTAAAGGCAAGTGAGAATTTTTTTGCTTTGGAAGTAATTCCACTTCATTACGCCAATCCTAAAAATTATACAATTAAATATAGGTTACATCCACTTTATAAAAAATGGATTCGTTTATCACAAGGTAAGAATAGTATTGAGTTTAACGGTTTACCCGCTGGCGATTATGTGTTAGAAGTAAAAACATCAAATTCATTAAAACAATGGTCTACTTCTAAAAAAATACTTTTAAAAGTAAAGCCAAAATTTTGGAAATCAAACACTGCTTACATTTTATATATATTAATAGGTCTCGTTTTAATCTATATTGTGTTTCAGATATTTTACAAAATCCAAAAATTAAATCACAAGTTAGAAATAGAGCAGTTAGAAAAAGATAAATTAAAAGATGTTAACGAATCTAAACTTCGATTTTTTTCTAATATTACTCATGAGATTAAAACACCAATAGCATTAATTTCAGGTCCTGTAGATTTATTATTAGATAAAATTAAATCGAATCAAACCATAGATACAGTTTCTAAGTTGATGATTGTAAAAAGACAAGCACATAGAATTTCTCAGTTAATAGATCAGGTAAGAGATTTTCAGCAATCGGATGCAAATCAATTAAAAATAAAATACGAATCATTTTGTTTTGATGATTTTTTAGAACGATTGGTAATCGATTTTGAATTTTTAGCCAAAAGCGAACATAAAAAATTAGTAATAAATAACTTGTCTGATAAAAAAATCATTGTTAGTGCAGATAAAGACAAAATAGAAAAAGTACTGAATAACTTATTTAGTAATTCATTTAAGTATACCCAATCGGGAGATATAATTACCATAGATTATAAAGAAGAAGGGAATAGCTTATTGGTTTCTTTTCAAGATACAGGAAAAGGAATCGCTCCCGATGATTTACCACATGTATTTGAGCGTTTTTATCAATCTAAAAGAATGACTAAAGAATATATCGGAGGTTCTGGTATAGGTTTGGCTTTTTCTAAAAGATTGGTAGAAATGCATTACGGACATATTTATGCAAAGAGTGAATTAGGAGAAGGAACAACGATGCATTTAGATCTCCCGATAATAGATGTAAATGTTTCGTATGAAAATCACGTGCAAGAAGTGTTGTCTAAGGAACAAGTATTAGAAACAACTATGTTAGATACTAATTTTTCTACACTAGATGTTTCAACCATTGCGTCTACTCACAAGTTTTCAGAAGCTCGTATTTTCTATGCGGAGGATAATTTAGATTTAAGAAATTTTGTTCAAGAAATATTAGCTAACTTTTTTAAAGTAACTGTTTTTACAAATGGAGCAGAGTGTCTTTCTGCAATGCAACAAGATTGGCCAGATTTGGTATTAACAGATGTATTGATGCCAGAATTAAATGGTTTTGAGCTATGCAAAGAAATAAAACAAAATATTAAAACAAGTCATATTCCTGTGGTAATGTTAACAGCCTGTATTTCTGACGAAGAACAAATCCGTGGAATTAATGGAGGGGTAGATGCTTATATTAAAAAACCGTTTCAGCATCAAAGGTTAATATCTACTATAGAATCTTTGTTAAAAAACAGAGAAATACTTAAAGAAAGGTTTAAGGGAGATTTTCCGTTAGAATTAGAGAAATCTAGTCAATCTAAAGAAGATATAGTTTTTATAGATAATTTATATCAATTAATGGTTGAAAATTTAGACAACAAAGACTTGGATATGGATGAATTAGCAAAGCGTTTGTATTTAAATAGAACACATTTTTATCAAAGAGTTAAGAAAATCACAAATCAAACTCCTTACGAGTTGTTAAAAGATTTTAGAGTTAAAAAAGCAGCTGAGTTTTTGATTAGAGATAAACTCACAGTAAATGAGGTGTTTGTAGAAACAGGTTTTAAGAGTAGATCTCATTTTAGTAAAGTATTTAAGGATAAATATGGGGTAACTCCTGGACAGTATGTCAAGAATGGGATTCAAAATCTATAGTTTTTTCGGTAGGTTGAGCTTAATTAATTTATAAAATTACCCATTTAAATCTCGGAGAGATAAATTTGCTTAATTTTAATAGGCTTGGCCAAGATACATCTTTCAAAAATTTTATCAAGAATACTCTGTCTATGATTTCTTCGATTGAATCTGAAGAAGTACTCATTGATATATTTTTGCATATATTCTTTGAAATTATCTGAGCATAGACCCAATGAATATAAAATAGTAGTTATAAATAATGTTGGATTTCATTCAACTAAGGGTTTTGATATACCTAAGAACATTTTTCTTTGGAGAATACCACCTCATTCTCCGGAATTTAATCCATTTTAACAAGTTTGGGTATATATCAAATAACGTTTTAAAAATCAACACTTCGAAAAAACAAGTGAAATAAAACAATGGTTACATAGCATAGTTAAAGAAATGAAACAGGATTTGATTAAATCAATAGTTAGTAACCATCATTACTTAGATAGTTTTAATGCGACATTTAATATTTGAATTGGTATAACTCCTTTTTTACGTGTAACTATTTCATAAAGCATCCCAAAAGCTTTATCAATACCAAATCTAAGATGTTTGAATAAAGTCCCCTTTGTGGTAGATTCATCATAACTACATTTTTTACATCTTCTGCTGTGGGGTTGCTTGCCTTTTGTATAGTGAGTATGACTATATTTACTGTATTTGTAGCCTGATGACCATTTAAAAGCTGATAAGTGTTGGTAATACGCATCTTTGGAGGTGAATCATTCTTTAAAATTCTGTAAGTCAATATCTTTATCTACTTTCATTTCTATTGATTTTAGATATAACTTACAAAATAAAATACTCATAAACAATTGATTGGAAACAAAATGGGTAGCTTTATTAATTTATTATCAGATGTTTGATTTTTTTTGTTTTTTGTAGAATTTATAGGAATGAAATGGTAGAATTAAGTAAATAGGAAAGCTATTGGTTGCTTTAAAATGTTAATTTCTTAAAATAATAGGCTTATATTTAAATATTTAGTATTAAATTTGAGCTACGATTGTTTTATAATTAAAGACAAATGTAGTTTGTCTCTTAATTTAATAATTAAAAAAAATCAAATTAACTTATAATTAACTACTAAAAAAAGAACATGGAAAAAAACAAAGTAAAACGGAATAAGTTTATTTATGAAACACAGAAGATTACAAAGAATAAATAAAATGAGATAAATGAAAAAAAATAAAATATTTAAAACTGAAAGTTTATTTAAAAAGATATTATCTATTACTTTTTTTATATTAATAAGTGTAACTAGTTCTTATTCTCAACAAAAAGTAACAGGAGTTGTTACAGATTCTGTTGATGGTTTTCCTATTATTGGAGCTACAGTAAATAAATTAGGGACTAAAGTTTTTGCAACTACAGACTTTGACGGAGTTTTTGAAATGAAAGCAAAAGATGGTGATGTCTTAAGATTTACTTACCTAGGGATGGCACCTAAAACAGTTACCGTTAAAGGTGTAAAACTAACTGTAGTTTTGGAACCAGAATCTACAGAGTTAGATGAAGTTGTAGTTATAGGTTATGGTAAAGTAACTAAGAAAGAAGTTACGGGAGCTGTGACTCAATTAAAAGCAGAAGATATAGAAGATTTTGTGACGCCAGATTTAGCAAGTGCTTTAGAAGGTCAGGTAGCAGGGGTTAATATTAGTTCTAATAGTGGAGAGCCTGGGGAACCAGCAAGTATAACCATTCGTGGAGTTAGTTCTTTAACAGGAGATAGTAATCCTTTATTTGTGGTTGATGGTATTCCTTTTGATGGAGATCCTAACATAAACCCTAATGAAATTGAAACTATTGATATTTTAAAAGATGCTGCTTCTGCTTCTATTTATGGAACTAGAGGTGCAGGGGGAGTTATTATTATTACTACTAAGAAAGGAAAAGAAGGTAATAACTCTATAGAGGTAAATGCTAGAGTTGGTGTTCAGAGCATTCCTACAGGAGATTTTGTGGATAGAGCAAATACAAGGGAACAAGTATTTATTAATTCTATTTCCAATAGAGTAGGGGCTTTAAATGACATCACAGCATCAAGATTTGCGTTGCTAAATGATACAGACATTTTAGATGAAGTACTAAACGATCAGGCCGTAACACAAGATTATAGTGTGCGTTTCTTCGGAGGGAGTAAAAGTATTAATTATAGTGTAACGGCAGGGTATTTTAATCAAGAGGCTATTGTTCAAGGATCTGAATTGGATAGATATAATACACGAGCTAATTTATCTATTAAAAAAAATAAGTGGAAAATTAATAATGGATTTGCTCTTACAGTAGATAATAGAAAAATATTAGGTCAAAACTTAATACAAAATGCTTTAAATTTTTCTGCATTCTTACCATCTATTACTTTTTTTCAACAAGATTTAGAAGGATTGCGTATAGCAAATGGTCCTTCTACGAATAGAGCTGTAAATTTAATAAGAAGTCTAGATGCAAATAATACGCAAGACAGATACAGAGTTTCTTTTAATAACAAAATTGACTATAGTATTACTAAATCGTTAAGTGTAACAAATTTTGTAGGATATTCATTTACTCAATTAACTTCTTTAAGAGCTACATCTACATTTCAATTGCCTTCTCTTAGGGGGAGTAATCTTGAAAATATTAGAGCTGTAGGTTCTGTAGCTAATGGTTCTATTAGGACTAGATCTTTAAATTGGAATGGAGGGTTGAATTATGACAAAAAAATAGGAAAGCATAGTATAAAAGTAACAACATTGGCATCTCTAGAGCAATTTAAAGACGATTCTTTTGCTGTATCTAGATTTGATTTGTTGCCAGGAGCATCTGGTGTTTTGTCTAATGCTGTAGGTAATTTTGATGGTAGTTCAACAGTAGGGTCTCGTAACATTCCCTTTAATTTTGTACGACCTGATATTGAAATTAATAGAGTTGGTTTAATAGGAAGATTACAATACAATTACGATAAAAAATACTTGGTAAGCTTAAGTGCGAGACGTGATGGATCTAGTCAATTTGGTTTAAGAGACAGATATAATACTTTTCCATCAGTTTCTTTAGCTTGGAATGTAGCTGAAGAAGAGTTTTGGAGTCCTTATAAAAGTGTTGTAAATAACTTTAAGTTACGAGCAAATAGAGGGACTACAGGTAATGATAGATTTCAAGCTTTTCAATTTTTAGCAACAGGTACTGTAAATAATATTAATGCTAGTTTTGACAATGGTGTAGATGTTGGAATTGCGATACCTCGTCTAACAAATGATGAGATTAAGTGGGAGACTACTATACAAAATAATTTTGGTGTAGACTTATCATTCTTTAAAAATGCAATTACTTTATCAGCAGAATATTATACTACAAAAAAAGAAGATTTATTACTGCCTGTTCAGTTACCCTCTAGTGGAGGTACTTCAGTTCCTGGGAATGGGAATTTTAGTACAAATACAGTATTTAATGTAGGAGATTTAAGAAACTCTGGAGTGGAATTAGCTTTTAATTACAAGGGAAGATATAAAAAGTGGAATTGGAGAGTAGGAGGAACATTTACACAAACAAATAGTGAAATAGAAAAATTAGCTCCTGGAATTCAACAACAACAAGCAGGGAGAATACAATTGTTTAATGCAGCCAATACACAAAACTTTGTGTTTTTAGCAGAAGGACATGAACCTGGTTCTTTTTTATTGTATAGAACAGACGGTGTTTTTAATGATCAACAAGAGTTAGATGAATATAATAATTCTACAGATTTTACATTGGGTCCAGAAAGACAGTTAGGAGATTTAAAGTATGTAGATACTAATGGAGATGGTGTTTTAGATGAAAGAGATAGAGAAATACGAGGAAGTGGAATACCTAAGTACGAAGTAGGATTAAACTTAAACGCAGGATATAAAAATTGGAATTTATCAACCAGTTGGTTTGGGGCTTTTGGAGCTGAAGTGATTAATGGTGCTAGAGCCAATGCGTTTAACGAAGGAAATGCAAGAGAATTGGTTTTTCAATTTTCTGAGAATAACCCAAGCTCTAACTTACCAGTATTAGATAATCCAGGAATTCAAAACATTAACTATGCTCAGAATACAGATTTATTCTTAGAGAATGGTGATTTTATACGTTTAAGAAATGTAACGTTATCCTACAAGTTACCAAAAAAAATAGTAAAGACATTGGCTTTATCAAATGTCCAGTTTACTTTATCAGGGCAAAACTTAGTAACCTTTACAAAATATTCTGGGTTTAATCCAAGTGTGGGAGGAAATAATATTACAAGGAGAGGGGTAGATGTGTCTAGAGTTCCTTTGGCAAGATTGTATAATTTAGGAGTAAAAATTAAATTTTAAAGAGATGAAAATAAAGAATCAAATAAAAATTAAACAAATTTTACTTTCGTTTGTTACGTTTATTTTGTTAACGGTAGGTGTTACGTCTTGTGATGATGTAACAGATGATTTTTTAGATGTAGAAAATACAAATGAAATAGATTTAGAAATAAAAGATTTAAGAGATAGTGATTTAGCTCTAAACGGAGTTTATAATACGATTTTGAATGATAATACTTTTAGCCCTATCCTTTTTGGAATGTTATCTGATGAAGTGAGTTTAGGAGGGAATCGCGTACCGGGAGGAACACTTGATTTGAATATTCGTCTGTTAAACACTACAAATCATACGTTTACGAATAGCTTACCGGAAATTAATGCAAATTATTCTGCACTTTATAGAGGGATACTACAAGCGAACTATACCATTGACGGTTTACAAAACATTGAAGAATCGTTATCTTCTGATGAGGATATAAGGACTTGGACTCGTCAGATGGCTGAAGCTAGATTTTTTAGAGGTTTGTTTTATTACTTTTTAAGATGGACGTATAACGAAGGGAATTTAATACTAATTAAAAACTTTAGTGTTAGAGCACAAGATGCAGTAGCTAGAGGTTTATCTACTGCAGAAGAAGTGATGGAGTTTTACGTGGCAGACTTACAGTATGCTATAGATAATCTTGCAACTCGTTTTATTAGAGATGGAGCCCCTGTTGTTTCAGGTAGAGTTACACAAGCGGCAGCAATCATGTTAATGGCTAATCATCATTTATATAATAACGAATATCCTCAAGCAATACCTTTATATAGAAGGTTGGTAGGTGAAGCAGGAGTAGGTGACTTTGGTCATACCTTAGCAGATCCAAGAATTATGTTTAGAGAAGAAGGTGAGCTAAATAGTGAATCAATTTTTGAAGTAGTTTATGATGCAGAAGCTTTACCGCAGGTAGATGTATTTCAGCACGTAACACCTAACAGTATGTTAGCAAGTTTTACTTCTTTTGTAGGAAGTTTTAATCCTCCTTTTTTGCCGGCTTCTTGGTTAATTTCTGAATATCAAGAAGAACGAATGGATTTAACTAATGAAGAATTAAATAGAGTAGAAGTTGAACAACCTAATGGTACAATAGAGACAGTTAATAGAACAATATCGAGAAGAGCATCTGCTATGATCGCAACAATGTTGGATGAACATACCCCTTTCTATTTAAGAAATACAGTGGCAGAATTTGCAAATGGAAACGGACCATTTGCAGCTAATAATAGTAGAGCTTACGGTGCTTTATTTAAAAAGTATAACAATCATGATATTGTTCGCTCAGAAGACGATGAACCAGTAGGAGTAAGTAATCAGAGATTAAGGTCTAGTAAAAATGTTGCTTTTTTAAGATTGTCAGAAGCTTATATTAATTTAGCAGAATGTTTAATTAAAACAAATGACGTTCCAGGTGCTATAGAACAACTTAATGTCATTAGAAGACGTTGGGGGTTAGAGTTATTAGGACCAGATTTAGGAGATGGTTCGACATATAATGGAACTGTGTATACTAACGAAACATTAATGCAGCAATTAATGTTTACAGACAAGCCTTTAGAATTATCTGCAGAAGGTTTAGCTACACGATATATTGATTTAAGAAGATGGAATGAGAATGGTGAAATTAATACAGGAGCTGAGAGATTTAGATTTTTATCTACTCAACAATTTGCTTTTAGAGATTATGTACCTAGAATTGTAAACGTAGGTACTAGGTTTGAGTCTGTATTAGTTAAGTTTCCGTTTGAAGAAAATAATCCATTAGATCCATTTCCACCTTCTGCACTTATACCTCAACTTCGTCGTGGAGGTAGAAGAATTGTACATAGTGAATTTGAGCTAACCTCACAAAATTACCAAGGTTATTTACCTTTACCGTTTACTGAAGTTGAATTTAATAACAATTTATAGTCATGAAAAAAAGAATTAAATATATATGTATTTTAATGATTTCTATCCTATCATTCAGTTGTGATGATGAGTTAGAGGATCCTACAACAGACCTTAGTAGTGGAACTTTGTTTACGTCTGATAGAAATTTAGATGCAGAAGGTACTATGGCTAATCCTTTTGTAATACCTCAAAATTATCCAATACCTTTTATAGATGTTTCTGTAGGAGGAGTAGCTAGAGAATGGCAGATTAGTGAGGGAGGAAATTTTTTAACTACGTTTACAGAAGCTGATCTTGAGGGTGATTTTAGTAGATTTATAGACACTTCTTTAAATACTGTTTCTACAGATGAAACAATCCGTGTTTTATTTAGTGAATCTGGGTTAAATAAAATTGAATTTAAAACTAGTTTTAGAGAGTCTGTACCTTTAAACTTAGCAAGGAATGATAACCCATTAACGTTTGATGCTCCTGTGTTTAATGAAGAAACAAATCTTTGGGATGTAAACGCTAGTTTTTATTTTGATGTTTTAGAAGAGGTTAACCCTTCTTTTCGAGTTTTAAATGAGAATGAAGAAGAAATTTTAGTTGTTAATTTAGAAGATGATTTAACAGCAGAACAATCCGCAGAATTTACTAATATTACAATTGAAGCAGGTAGTAAATTGATATATGAAGATATTTCAACGCCTTCTTTTTTAAGAGAAATTTCAGATCAAAATAGACAATGGGTGTTTACAGGTGGGACGCCTAGTAATGCTACAGGTGGTAGAGTAGAGGTGTTTTATAATAATTTAGGTAATGCTAGAGCAGCAGGTTCATTTACACATATTAGACAAACAAATAGTGATTTTCTTGATGGACGAAGAACCAAGAGAATACCTTTACAAATTAGGGTAGTACCTTCTACACAACCTTATGTAATTGTAGAAGGAAGTACCACAATTGAGAATGGTAGAAATATTAATGTTAGATTGTCGGGTTTAATCTCTACTGTGTCAGATATTTCAGTTGATAGTTTTGAGTTAGTATCTCCTACAGCTGGTAGTTTAACAATTGATAGTATTGAAATTGATAGTAATGATGCCAGTAGAGCTACATTAACTTTGAGTGAGCAAATTCCTGTTGCGGATATAGGGTCAAATCTTATGTTATCATATACAGCACCTGCTTTAAATCCAGGAGAGGATCCTACACTTAGTCAGGTAATTTCTAATGATAGTAGAAATTTATCATCTACTGTTACTCCTATTGAAATAGCAATATCTACAGATTCGTTTGGAGCGAATAGATTAGCAGCAGCTAATAATGATAATGTTTTTAGTGTCGAGTCATCTAATACTAATGTAAATAGTGCTAATACCAGAGGTTTCTTTGTAGGAGGACGTAATAATAGAACTCCAAATCCTTGGTTAAGATCTACTGAACAAGCAAATTCAGGAGAAGCATCTATGAAATTTAGTTCGGATAATGGTTTATCTACAGCTGATAATGTTGGACTTCAATATGCTGTTTTTGGAGATCCTGTAGGACATCCCGCAGGGAAATATATTCTATCCTTCTATGTGTACATAGAATCAGGAGATAATTTATCACAAATTAGATTAGTACCTAATGCTAGTGGGCAAAATATAGATTTTGATTTATCAGGTATAGGAAAAGGAGAATGGGTACAAGTATTTCAAGAAGTTGATTTAACAGCTGATATTTTAGGACCTTTAACGAACTTCCCTAATGGTAATCCAGACAGAAGAAAGGTTAGGTTAGACTTTTTAATGTTAACAAGTTTAAATCCTAGTGTATCTGGAAATGTGCGAATGTTTATAGATGATATAAGCTTTATAGCGTTAGATTAATTTTTCTACATTTTAGAATTAAAAAAAGGATGAACTATATTTTAGTTCATCCTTTTTTTATTGATTCCTAAGTAATAATCTTATATTTGTTTTGTGAAATTATCTAATATCATTAAAGGCGTAATATTGGTAACTGTATTCTTAAATTACAGTTGTAAAAATTCAACAAAGGAAATTAATGATTTTTTGGCAGACCAAAATTTACCAGTTGGAATTGCTCAAGATATAAATCATATGTATAAAGATTCTGGACGTGTTACTAATAGGTTAATAGCTCCTGTATTGTTAGACTTTAGCAATAGAAAA
>CALHCC010000127.1 GCA_937930675.1 uncultured Flavobacteriaceae bacterium | reverse complement strand
GGAAACAACAAACAACATAGCAAATGCCTATTTATTTTTATATTCTTCCAATTCATATAAATTGCCTTTCTGATCAATTCCATAGTTATACCAATCTTCTATATAATTTATTGGTTCATTTAAATAAATAATAGAGCGTCTAGGATCTTTTTTCCAATACTCAACTTTGAATAAATCTCCTTTTTTAGTATTAGAATAATAATTTTTGATACTATCAGAAACAAATAAAGAATGTTCATAGGTATAATCACCAACATCATATTCATATCTAACTGATTGACCTAAAATCGTAAACAACTTTACTTTACCGACACGAAATGATGTCTTTTCTCCTTTTAAAAAAATAGGAGTGTCGTTCATTACTTTAAAATCAGATGGATCAGATTTATTATAAATCACCTTAAATTTTTCGTTTACCACTCCTCTTCCAACCCCCTTCTCATATTCCTTTGCATCGCTATCATAAAATCTAACCATAGCATCATCAATACCTCTTAAAGCTTTATCAATCCTTATAACAACCCCATAAGTTTTAATCTTTTTCACATTCTTCCATCTCTCAGATTCTTGTTTTGTATAAATCTGAAAAACAACATATATAAAAATAGAAACCGTAATACTGCCTATAAAAAATGGTTTTAAAAAACTCATACTTATTACTTCTTATTATTTCTAGTTCTTCTTCTTTTCGATGATAAACTATTATTTGATTTAGAGTTTTTGTTACTAGAATTACTACTACTTTTTTGCGATGATTGATTACCTCTTACTCTACCCCTTTTAGATTCAGACTTTATAAAATCTTGAGCTTTCTCTTCAACAGTTCCTCCTATTTTACTTGATATAACTGCAGTAGCAGTTCCTGTTGAATTAGCTTCTATAGCCGCATCTGCTGCGGTCTTAGTTATCTGATCTGAAACTTTTTTAGACGTTTTATCTACAATACCATCAGTAACTAAATCGACAATACCATTCGTTAATTTAGTATTTATAAAAACACCTACAGCCTCTCCTGCAATATCTCCAATAACTTTAGAATCTTTTTTCCTTTCACCTACTACACCACCTACTGTTTCAAGGCCATTCTTTTGAGAATAATCTACTGACACTTTTGCAGCTCCCGCTACAATACTAGTTGCTGGTGCTGCAGCACCTAAAGTTAAACCATTAATACCTCCTTCAAGTGCAGCTATACCTACATCTGCCCAATCTATATTTTCTAGGACAGGTTTTCCTTCAGTATAATTAGCTATTGCTTGACCTGCAAACTCTATTCCTGCTCCAGCAATTGCTCCTATAACAGCACACCATGGACAATCCCCATTAGGGTCAGTATTAATAATTGGGTTATTTTCATTATTGTTATATGGTGTAAAACTTGGGAATCGTTTTGCTTTCGGGTCAATAGTTAACCATCTTGTAATTCTAGGGTCATATTGTCTCCATGTAGTTGTATAAGAATTTCCTTCTCCCTTAACTTCATTGTCTTTCTCCATACCGTTAAACCCATACCTATAATCCGTACCCCCATGTCTGTTAGGTACCAGCATACCAAAAGGGTAGTAGTCTGGTTTATATAGCTTTTAACTCAACGATCTTAAAAATTTTGTTTTTAACTTTACTTGTGCCAATTTACTTTTTTCTGTTTCTATAGATTGTAAAGCCGTTTCTAACAAAGGATTCCCTTTTTTACTGTTAGAAAAGAAACCTAAATTGTTTTCTAATTGCTTTAAATCTTTGGTGATTTGATCTTTTTCTTTTCGTAAGTTGTTTTGCTCATCGTACAGTTTTTTACTGTCGATAGCTGTCCAGTAAGCTACTTTTACTTGGTACTTTATAAAATCTGCTTTGTCCTTAGCATCCACAGCAGGTAACACTCCTAAAACAACAGTTTGTATTTCTTGATCTATTTTGTTTTTTTGAGAAGGCACCAAACCAATGGCTAACCAATCTTTAAGAACAGATACATAATTTTCTTCTGTAATTTCAAAGGCTTTTATCTCTTCTAAAAAAGCTTCTTTTTTCTTAAAATTCTCTTGCTCTTCTGGAGTTCCTTCTAATTTAACCGTATTTAATCGATCAAAATAAGCATCACAAATAGCTTTAAATTCATGCCACAAAGCATCTGCTTGCTTTCTAGGTACAAAACCTACTTTTTTCCAAGCTGCCTGAATTCTTTTAAAATGCTCTGTTGCCGTTTCAAAATCATCTGCATCTTTCCATTGCAAAGCCTCTTGTATTAAGGCTTGTTTTTTAGTTAATGCTTCGGTTTGTGTTTTTTTAGATTCCTTAAAAAAGTCATTTTTAGCTGTATTAAATTGTTTGGTGGCTAGTTTAAACAACTCCCAAATTTCATTCGATTTATTTTTAGGTACCTTACCTATCGCTAAAAACTCTTCTTTTAGTTTTTCAAACTTCTCAATACTTTTTTTCCAATCTCCAAACGTATGATTCTTACTAAAGTCAAAACCTTTAATTTCTTCTAACTTAGCTAACTTAATCGTTAAATTCTCTTCTTCTTTACTTCTTAAATCGTTATAAAAAGCTGTTTTTTTATCGTGAATTTCGTTGGTAATTCTAGAAAACTCTTCCCAAACAGGCTCTCTAAATTCTTTAGCAACAGGACCTGTTTCTTCTTTCCAAATTTTATGCAATACTTGCAATTCGTTAAAAGCAAACTGAACATCTGCGTTTTCTAATAACTCTTTTGCCTTTCCTATAATTTGTTGTTTGGCTTCTAAATTGTGTTTAAAATCTATCTGTCTTAAATCATTATTTAAATGTAACAAATCGTAAAATTGTTCTACATACAAATGATAATTCCCCCAAATTTCTTGATATTTATCCGAAGGAATGGCTCCTATCTCTTTCCAATCTTCTTGCAACTGCTTAAACTCTTTGTAAGAACTAGAAACATCTGCTTTTTCTACCAACGTTTTAATTTGATCTATAATTGCTTCTTTTTTAGACAAATTATCAGACAATTCTTGGGTTACTTTTTTATAGTGTTCGTTCTTTTTTTCTAAGAATTGTTTCCAAAGACTTTTAAAAGATACTTGTAGTGCTTGCTTTTCATATTCAAAAACAGCATCTTCTCCCTCTTGTTCTAAAAATATTGCTTTGGCTTTTTCTAACTCATCATTGTATTGATAATAAAACGAAGCTCTTATTGCATTGGCATCTTCTTTAATTTCGGGAATGGAATGCGTACTTAATTTCGTCTCTAATTCTTTTATTAAATTTTCAAGAGACATGGTTTTATAGTCTATTGATTGGATATTCTTTTCTACGTCAGCCGGTGTCATTTCTATTTTTTTTTCAACTATTTAATTTGTCTCCTAATTTATACAATAAAACTTAATTATAGCGATTAATTTCTGGTGTAATATAATTTACAAAGTTTACCTGTTGTTTTGCGTTTACTTTTAACACCTCTTCTTTAACCGTTTTAGCGGCTTTAAATAGTTTTATTTTTAATTCTGTATTCTCTTTTTCAAGAAACACTCTTGAATAATAAATACTATGAGGTAATGTTTGCCAATTTCTAGTATCGCTTTTTTCGGTAAACGCATTAATCAACCCTAAAAGCGCTCCTAAATTTCCGTTTTGATTTGCCACCACTCCTTCTGCTATTTTTTTTGTTGCAATTCTTAGCAATACTTTTCCTATTTCTCTTGCTGTTCTATCTTTTAATGTTTGGGTGGCAATTACTTGATAATTCTGTGCTAACTGAAAATTATTGGTGTTTTTAGCCGTTCCAATGGTAGCATTTGTATAATAAGGAGTTCTTGTTTGATAGGTAGGAAATGATACATTAATGACATTTAAATCAGAAAAACTGTTGTCTGCTCTTCTAGTTCTTCCTACAGGAATATCAAAAGACAAGCCTAAATCTTGATTGGTAAATGTGATAAAATTGGTATTAATTCCTGGCAAAGCTGTAAATGTAAAGTAGGTTTGAGATTTGTAAGGCACCAATCCATTTTCCCAAAAAACAACTAGACTCTTATTCTTCAAAAAACGAGGATCGTATTGTTTGTTAAACAACTTTGCATATTTGGCTTCTTCTTGATAGAAACCTAAAACATGTGCTGTATTAATTATATCTTGTTGTAATTGCTCGGGTGTATGTACTCCAAAATAAGTTCCATCATTTTTGGTATACAATGCTACTGCATTTCTATAGGCAATAAAAGCATCGTTTATATTCCCTGTTGCTTCGTATAGCAAACCCTGTAAGTTTAAGGCAAATGCATCGCTTGTGTATCTATTCTTTTTACCTTCTGGATAACGATCGTTAATTTTTTGTAATTGTAAATTAATTCTTTTAGCTTCTACCAAAGCCTCATCGTATTGCTTTAAAAAAATATAATTTAAAGCTTTGTAGTAGTGAATGGCTACTTTTTCAAAATCTTCTGCTCTGTAATCTTCTTTTTCAGGATTTGTTAATACCCCTAATATTTTACCTGCTATTCTTTTTCTATTTAATTCTATCAAGACATCTGCCTTGTTAAAATATTCATTACTTAAGGTATATTCTTTACTTAAATGGGCTACTTTTCCTTTTTCTACATAAAACAGCAATTGATTTCTATCTTTTTTTAAAAACTTATTTTTATCTAAACTTGTTAAAGCTGCTTTGTAAGATTTATTTTCTACTTGCTGTTGATACTGTGCACTTAAATCGTGATAGGTTGCACAACTTGTACAAATCACAAAGCCTATGCTAATTAGTAAATATGAATACAATTTTCCCATCATCAAAAAAACAAAAAACTGTTTAGTGTCACGTAAAAACGAACAGCTAAACAGTTTGATTAATAAGTGATTATTCGTTAATTTTTAACAAATTTCTTTATTTTTTTCTCTCCAAACCAAACTTTTTCGTTGGTTTGAATATTCGTTAATTCTAAATCTACTTGATAGTACACCACTTTTTTTCTCTTAATCGCATCTACCACAGAATTAATGGTTCCTTGTAGCATATAATCTGCTCCCGTTTCTAAACCAAATTTTTTAACTGTAGACACAGAGGCATTGTTTTGTTGATCTGCTCTTTCTGCTCTCAATTCATTTCTCATTTCTCCTCCTTGTACTATTCTTGCTCTTTGAGATTTTACCAAAGCTTTCTCCATTTCTTTGGTAAACAGTTCTGCATCTATATGCTCGTGAGATTTGTTTCTTACCAAACCAACAATGACAACAGGCTTCTTTTTCGTATCAATTACATGTGTAGTTAACCAATCTCCAGCAACTACTTGAGCACTTAAAGCTTGGGCGGATAACCTAGCATCGGTATCATTCCACCTTCCGCTTAAATCTATCTGTTCTGCCGTATCTATTCTTGTTACTTTTCTTGCACAAGATGATAAACCGACGATACTTAATGAAGCAACTATTGCTACTAAAATTGTTTTTTTCATGTTATTATTTTTTATCTAATATAGTAAGAACATCCCAATCTTGAATTTCTAAAATTAAAACCGTTTGAAATTCCTATACCTAAGTTTCCATACCCCAAACCACTATATAAACCTGGATTAGATGAGTACCTATAGCTTTTTGTATTCTTTGCTCTTGCCAAACGCTCCTCGTGTTTCCACAAAGCTTTTTTTGCTCTATATTCTTTACGTATGTTTTTACGAACTCTTTTTTCTTCCACCGGATCTATAGCAACATATGTTTGGTTCGCTGTACTTCCTTGTTGAATAATATATTTATCACTCGTTTTTAAAGCTTCTTGATAACTAATCTCATAATTTGGATTTTGATCACTAACCGTACTTTTTTGAGCAAACAATGTGATCGTTAACAGAAAAATAGAAATATTTAAAATTGTTTTCATAACTGTTGTCTTTAAAATTAATCTAATATACTAAATAACAAATACCGTACCTAAAATTAAGCGTTCCAAATTTCCCAAGCTTTCTCTGCCTGTAATTGCAACATTTCTAATCCGTTTTTTACAACAGCTCCTTGCTCTTTTCCTAATTTTAAAAAGGTAGTTTCTGCAGGGTTGTAAATTAGGTCGTACAACAAATGTTCTGCTGATAAACTTGTATAAGGAATTGCTGGTTTTAATTCTATATTGGGTGAGGTTCCTAAAGGAGAACAATTCACAACAACGGTATGTTCTTTTAAAATTTCGGGAGTTAATGCATTATAACTCAATACATTTTCTTTTGCCGTTCTAGAGACAAACTGATAGGTAATTCCTAACTTTTTAAATGCATATGCCACTGCTTTGGACGCTCCTCCTGTTCCTAAAATTAACGCTTTTGTATGCTGCTTTTTTAACAAAGGTTCTATCGATTTTTGAAAACCATACACATCGGTATTGTAACCTATCGCACTCCCATTTGAGCTTAACTTAATGGTGTTTACCGCTCCTATTTCTGCAGCATCTTCATCAATAGCCGTTAAAAATTGTTGTACTTCTTGTTTGTAAGGAATGGTAACATTTAATCCTTTTAGTCCATTTTCTTTAGCAATTAATACTTGTTTTAATAATGATATATTTTCTAAATCAAAATTTACATACTGATGATCTTCTAACCCTAAATTTTTAAACTTCTCTGTAAAATGTCCTCTTGAAAAAGAATAAGAAATGTTTCTACCTACTAAGCCAAATGTTACTTTCTTCATTGTTTTATCGTTCTTTTTTTTGAAAAATACTCTATTCCTAATACCAAACAAATCCCCATTACTACAAACAATATTGCTATTAAATGATGAGCATTGGTAAGATCTGGACTGTATTTTTCAAAACCCATAATTATTTTATGATTGTATTTATCTAATTTACTTGTATCGTAAATTTTATGTTTCCAAGGCCAAACCGTTCCTAAAGAACCGATAATAAAACCGATGATGAGTGCATTTACAATATGCTCCCACTTTTTTAATACGATGGCTAATAATTTTGAGAAAAAAATTAATCCTAATACAGAACCTAAAGTAAATACCATCAAAATTACTAAATACTCTTGATGCATTGGGTTTTGTAAAACGGCAAAATCCCCCAGCAATAATTGACTTAATATCGTTCCAAAAATATTTACCGTATCTACCAACAAAAAAACATAATTCCCCATGAGCATTAAAATATAAGAACCCGACAAACCTGGAATTGCCATACCAGAAACACCAATTACTCCACAAATAAAAACAAACCAAAGTTGATGATTTTCTCCTGTAGGTTCTATATAATTAATGGCAATACCAATGCTTACTCCTATCGCTAAAGACACATAACTTTTAAACTCCCGTTGCTTGTACTTTTTAATTAAATAGACAGCTGAGCCTATAATCATTCCAAAAAACAAAGACCAAACCTGTAATTCGTTATGCACTAAAAAATAATCTAATAATTTAGAAATGGTAAAGTAACTAAATACCATACCTGCTACAATAAACAATAAAAATGTAGCGTTAATGTACTCACAAAAACTTTTAAAGCCTCTATGCAATAAAAGAGAAAAGGCCTTTTTATTTATTTTTTGAAAAGAATAAATTAACTCGTTGTGAAAATTTAACACATACGCTACAGCTCCTCCAGATACTCCAGGAACTTTATTGGCAACTCCCATTAACATGCCTTTGACAAATAACAATAGGTTGTATGTTAAACTTCCTTTAGGAAACATGAATTACGATTTTTGCTTTGCCACTTTCTCCATCCCCAAGATTAACAAAAAACCTACAATAGCTAACAAAATTGCCATTCCCAAATTTGCATCTCCCTGATAATTAGCAGGTAGTATACTTTCTTGCAAAACAGGCACTGTAATTCCTTTAGAGTTTATTCTTGTGGTAATGGTTTCTTTCCAAGGCCATATTTTATTTAAAGAACCAATCACAAAGCCTGTTAGCCCTGCCAACGTAATGCTTTTATAATGTTTAAATAAATATTTTAACAATCTTGAAAAACTTAACAAACCAATAATAGTACCCAAGCCTACAGCGGCTATTATTTTTAAATCTTTATGATGTACAGCATTTAAAACCGTTTCGTACGCACCTAACAATACTAAAATAAAAGCTCCTGAAATTCCAGGTAAAATCATGGCACAAATAGCCAAGGCTCCAGATAAAAACAAAAACAGTAACGAAGTTTCATCAGACACCATAGGTTCTACAATGGTAATATAGTAAGCGATAATACAAGTAAACACTAAGATTCCTAGTTCTTGAAATCTCCATTGTTTAATTTGTTTTGCAATGTAAATAATACTCGCCAATACCAATCCAAAGAAAAAAGACCAAACAAAAATAGGCTTGCTACTTAACAAATAAGAAATTCCTTTTGCTAAAGAAACCACACTAATGGCAATCCCTATAAATAAGGCTACTAAAAAATTAGCGTTTATTTTGATCCAAGTAGCCTTAAAACCTTCTTGTTTTAAAGTTTTAAAAACAGATAGGTTTAAATTACTAATGGTTGTTAAAAGTTCTTCGTAAATACCCGAAATAAAAGCAATGGTTCCTCCTGAAACCCCTGGCACAACATCTGCAGCTCCCATAGCCATTCCTTTTAAAGAAATTAAAGCGTATTCTTTTATAGACCTTTTCATCTAACGTTTGTTTTTAAAACAAATGTAAGTTTAAATACTAGTTCTCCAAAAAGTTTGAAATCAATCTTTGCACTTCTACATCATCAAAAACAGTAGGATACAAATCTTGCATAATTAAATAGTAATCCACATCCAAAGCTAATGCTGTTTTTA
>CALHCC010000126.1 GCA_937930675.1 uncultured Flavobacteriaceae bacterium | reverse complement strand
AAATTGTGAATGGAGATGTAGTGTTTCATATAATTACAACTTAAGAGCTAAGTATTGTGTTTAAATTTTACAGAATTCAAAAATAAGAAATTACCTATTAGGTACCTAAAATAAAAAAGCTCCTCATAATCCGAGAAGCTTTTTAAAATTATATTTTTTTTCTAAACCCTAGAATCTATATCCTAAACCAAATTGAAATACTGAGTTTTTAACATCAATATCATCATATACGTCGTTAATACCAATATTGTATCTTCCCTCTACAAAAAACTTTTCAGTAATGTTATATCCCAAACCAAAATTTAATCCAAAATCTACTGTTGAAGTATCTAATCCCAAATCATCTGCATCTACTGTTATTCCTAAGGCCTCGAACTCAGAATTTATATTAAAAGACAATTGAGGACCTGCTAATAAATTAAATTTTTCAGTCACGTAATATTTAAACATGACAGGAATACTTATATAACTTAATTTTGCCTCTGAACTTCCATCTCCACTTTCCGATTCAGCTCCTTGTGTAGAAAACAACAACTCTGGCTGGATACTTAAACGCTCAGCAATTGGTGCTTCAAGAAATAATCCAACGTTAAACCCAACTTTAGAATCAGAATCATCCGCATCATCTCCTATAAAATTCGAGACATTTAAACCTCCTTTAGCTCCATAAGTAATTTCAGAACTCTGTGCTAAAAGGGTAAACGAACTTGCTAATAAAGCGACTGATAGTAATAATTTTTTCATATCTTTTTGTTTTTATAATTTGTTGCCAACAAACATACTATTTTTTTAAAAAAATAAAAGTATTAGTCTTTTTTATTTTTCAACCTTACAAAACAACACTCAAACTTTAATTTACTTATCTTTGATAATGTAATTTTTAATAAAAAGAAACGACTCAAGAAACAAAAAATGCTATTTAAACTATTTTTAATCAAATAATTATGAAAAAAAAATACTCCGTTATCTACCTACTCTTACTCTTTGTATGCTCAGTACAAAGTCAATCCTTAAGAGAAACGGCATTAACCGCCATTCAAAACTTAGAAGATAAAATAGCCTTAGCAGAAGCTGAAAATCTTGTGGTAGAAAAAGAAAAAATGACATTGCGTACTGCTAAAATTTCTATCTTTTTTTCTGACTGGGATGATGAAGACGATAATAGAGCTATCAATCTAGCAAATTTTGGAAGAATCTATACCTATCAAAATTCTAGAATAGATGCTGAAGGCAGAAACTTAAATACCATTGCAAATGACTTGCCTGCCATACAAAGGCAAGGTATTATTACTATTGTTAACCAAGCCATTCAAAATATTGATGATTTAAGAAGTGGTACCTTAGTTAGAAAAGATGCCGTAACCCTTAACTGGCAAAACATAAGTATTAAAAACATTAATGGTGAAGAACGAATTGTAGAAACTAGAGATGGCGTGGATGTACCTGTATTGGTTTACGATTACATTTTTAAACCTACGGAAATTAACGCCCCAGAAGAAACCTTGTCTTTAACAGAGTATCATGGAGACATGAATGAATTGTTTGTAGGAGGTAATTTTTTAAGAGACGGTGGTGCTTTAAACCCTTTCTTTACAAACAACAGAATTCCCCAAGCCATTAATAGAAATACGTTTGGTCAAGTTTTTTTTGGACACAACCTTGTTCCTCGTTTTATACAAGATAGAAACAGAAATAGAAAGAGTGACAAACAATCTATTTACGCAGGAGAAAGATTGTTTACTACCTACGATATAGATAACCCTGATACAAAACAAATTTGGAGAGACTTAATAGCTGGCTTTGCAGATAGGGTGAAAGATGCAAAGGTAACCAACCTAGGTTATTTATTAGCAAACGAACCTCACTGGTCTACTTCTGAAAACACGTTTGACAATGGTGCACCTAGAAACCCGAGACAACAAGCTGAATGTGATGCAGACCCTTTTTGTAACGACCATACGGTATCTTACTTTACCATGGAAAAGTTTGTAGCCTATCTAAAAAACATTTATGGTGATTCTTCTACAGGCCTTGCTACTTTAAATCAAAACTGGTTTGGAAATGACACTAGTAAATATTACGCTAATTTTGATGCAATTAATGGACCTTTAAACAGTCCTAATTATGGTTTTGAAATTCCGTTCTCAAAAAGTCTAGTAGGAACTCCTTCTGGATACGACTGGATGTTATTTAACAAGACAAGAACTCTTGAATGGTTTACTTTTTTACATGATGAGGTTCAAAAAATTGACACCGATGCCAAAACTCATATAAAACTAATTCCTAGATATTTTATAGAAAGCATCCAAAGTGCTGGATTAGACATGGAAAAGCTAATCAACCTACAAGAAATTATAGGACACGATGCTACCATTGCTCAACAAAGATTCCCTTTTGGAATTAGAACTACGGAATGGGAAGAACGATACAATTTTGATTGGTATGAAATGGCCATGTATTTTGATTTTGCAGCTTCTGTAAAACCCAATGCTATTAACTACAATTCTGAACAACATTATTTATCATCTGGACCTCACAGAGATGTTTATTTACAACCTAAATACGCAAGAGCTACCATATGGCTAGCGGCTATGTATGGAGAAAATGCTTCTTTTATTTGGTATTGGCCTAGAAACGAAGACGGTTCTATGAGAAACGATGTAGATAGAGATTACGCAGGTAGTATTACACACCAGCCTATGATTATGAATGAGGTAGGTAGTACTATGTACGATTTAAACATTTATGCCGATGAGATTTACAACATAAAAAACGCAAGAAAACCGATTCGTGTTTTTTATTCTCAAACCTCTGCTATTGATAAAACTACACATATGCAAGAACTTTTTGACTTGTATGAATACATGAATTTTGATGGAATTCCTTTAGGTTTTGCTACAGAAAACATTATTAACACACAGAACAATCAAGATTGGGATGTGATTACTGTCTACAAAACTCAATTTGTTACCGATGGTGAATTTAATGCCTTACAACAATATTTAGACAACGGAGGAACAGTAATTATAGATGCTGAAAGTTTTACGTTAAATGAATATGGAGTAAACAGAACACAATCGCTAAACACAAATAACGGAGGAAGATTAATTTCTAGCAATAGCTTGGCGTCTATGCGTGAATTGGCATTAAACGAAGCAAATACCAAAAATGGAGTGAATCCTATTAGCGTACAAGAAGACCAAAGTTTAACAACAAGAGGTTGCTTTTGGAGAACTACCAAAGACAAAGAAGGTAACGATATTTTATCTATTGTAAATATGCGAAAAGGAAATTCTTCTATTGATATAGAGTTAAATGGAAGTTCTGATATTACTGTTACCGATTTATTAACTGGAAAAACAATGCCGGCTAGTTTTGTGATGGAGCCAACAGATAGTTATATCTTAAAAATAGAAGATGCAACTTTATCTACTACCGAAAATGAGATAATTAGATCCATACAACCTAGTTTATACCCTAATCCTACAGAAAATATTATCAATATAGATTTGGTAGAGAATTATAGAGACACAAAACTTAGTATTTATGACATTTCAGGTCGTCTACAATTAATTTCCACAAATCCAGATAATGTTTCTAAACTTACCGTAACTACAGATAACTTATCTTCTGGAATTTATATTGTTGAAGTTAAGACCAGTGATGAAAGGACCATTCTTAAAACAAAACTGATTAAAAAATAACAATTCAATTACTCCTAAAAAGAGAATGCCTGTTTTTTAACAGGCATTCTCTTTTAAAACTTATACACTAAAGAAACTTGAGTGACTCTATTTTTTTCTTCTGAGAACTCACTTTTAAACACTGGCCTAAAACCCAAATATTGATTGATTAACATTGAAAAGTTTCTCCATATTTTAACATCAAAACCTAAATTCAACCCATAATCAACTTTATTTACATTTTCATCTGTTGATGCTCTATTATTAAACTCTTCTATCCTAGATTCAAATGTTTTTATTTTTGCTGATGTCAAAAATCCTATTTGAGGACCTGCTACTACAGACACTCTTTCTAAAACTTGGTACTTTAAATTTATTGGAATCTGTATATAATTATATGATAATTTATTTCTAAACAAAAAACCTGGATCAGAACTTACAATAGACAAATCTACATTTAGAATCGCCCCTTGTTCTGAGTATACAATTTCTGGCTGAACACTAAATTTCTTAAAAAGAAAAATATTCATAAAAACTCCTACATGCTATAAATTCCTAGAACTAAAATCATCTGACTCCCCAGAATAAAAACCAGTATAATTATACCCTCCTTTAATACCGTAATTAATTTCTTGAGCTCTCGTAGATATCGCAAAAAAAACGATGATTACAATTCCTAATATTTTTCTCATTACAAACCATTTTAGCACTTATAGCAACTACTCTTACAACAACGCTCTCAACGCTTTTATAAACACATCAATGTCTGCCTTTGTAATGTTTAACGGAGGTAGAATTCTTAATAAGTTTTTATTCATGGCTCCACCTGTAAAAATTTTATAATCGTAGATTAACTTTTTTCTTAGTTCGGCAACTTCATATGTTAATTCTAAACCTAACATCAATCCTTCTCCTTTAATTTGTTGAACGTTTGGAAAATCGCTAACCTCTTTTTTGAAGTATTCATTAATCTCCTTTACGTTCTGCATTAAACTCTCTTCTTTCATCACATCTAACACAGCAATACCTGCTGCACATGCCAAATGAGATCCTCCAAAAGTAGTTCCTAACATTCCGTACCAAGATGCGATTGATTTGTGAATTAACACACCTCCAATCGGAAAACCATTCCCCATTCCTTTTGCCATAGGAATAACGTCTGGCTGAATTCCATGGTGTTGATGTGCAAAAAACTTTCCAGATCTTCCGTAACCGGATTGCACCTCATCTAAAATAAGGCAAACATTGTTATCTGTAGTAATTTCTCTTAGTTCTTGCAAAAACTCGGTAGTAGGCATATCTAATCCTCCTACACCTTGAATGGGTTCTACAATTACAGAAGAAACATCACCTTTTTCTATTTCTGCTTTCACCAATTCTATTTGGTTTAAAGGCAAAATAGTTACTGGATTATGTGAATTAATAGGTGCAATAATCTTTTGGTTA